>NZ_JBMDIX010000019.1:0-121872 GCF_057808915.1 Rhodococcus sp. FG69
ACACGGATGAGCACTTTCAGAGATCAGATCTGGGCACTTTCACTGAGCGCCGTCACTTTACCCGTGATATCTATCGGGTTCGGCTTGTTGAGTAAATCCTCGTAGTCACCTGTCGTGGCTACCTCAGCGAGGTCAGGTAGGACAGGAATGACCGTTGTGTCGGGTAGAGCGTGTACGTCAGACGCATCGAGCACCACGTCGCCGATCTGCCCGTTGACCGTGTTGATGGCACCTTCGCCACCTGGCGCGCCGGGAGGGCCTTGCTCGATGGCTGAAACAACTGTGATGGTCTCGCTGTCTACAACGACACTGCGTACATCATCACCGTCCTGTATCTCGACGATCGTTCGACCGGATTCTTCTACGACGACAGTGTCACGGTCATTCATTCCGCGTCTCCGCTGGATCAATGGTCACAATGCCCTTGATGAGACGGCGGTCCTTATCGCCTACCAGCTTGAGGTCGTAATTCGCTGTGTCCCAGTCGTACAGCTCGGTTATGGCGTCGGGTATCGCAAGCTTTACTCGACCGAGTGTCGGCTCCATGGTGAGGTAGGTACTCAAGTCTTTGAGAAGTTTGCCCTGCTTTGTACGGACCTGCATCTTCGGTACGTAGCCGGTGATGTCGATTGGTGAGTCGTCCGGATTCTTCCACGTGAAGGTCCGCTCGAAGTATGTTCCCTGTTCAATGGTGAAGTGGTAGATGCCTGCTGTCATATCTAGTTCTAATATGAAGCAGACATGTCCACACTTCAAGTCTAGATTGGATCAGACACCCTGTAATAGACTTCCTGCGCGATGATTCTATGAACAGCCTCAGCCAGCCTGGGAAAGTACGGCTCCAAGTATATGACCTGAACGGCATCCTGACCGAGCCCAAGATGCGCAGTCAGCCAGAATAGATCGGAGGATGAATTAAGACCCACTATCTGCGCACTTCGAGCCCTGTTTTGAATGCCGTGTGAGAGCGGGCTCTTAGCTTGAGTAGTGCCTCTGTTAACTTGCCACTCCGCAGTGAGGATCGGGAGAAAATCTTGCGCGTCCACTCGCTCCTGCGCGGCACTTTTAGGTACCACCAACGCTTTGTCGTACTGGTCTACACCCGTAGCGTCGAATAAGCGCGAGCGCCACTTGTCGGACTTGAATTTCTCAGCTGTTCGATTTTTGCGGAATAAGGTCGAGTCGCGATTATTCTCAATGATGGACGTTTTCTTCACATAAATGATGCCCCCGTTGATGTCACTAAGGAAGCCATTGCCAGGCCCCAGGGTCCATGCATGTCCGATGTACCGTGAACCAACAAAGCTGCCCTCCCCCAACTGTCCTGAATGAAGGGGGTAGTCTGCCGTTATAACTGGTAGCGACGGAATGTTTGCGGACTTGATCTTCGCGATGGCTGAGCCAAGGTCTTTAGCAAGCTGTTGAGACGCTGCTGGCGCAAGCTCGCGTGAGATCCGCACACCGTCGGATACGCGTGAACTTTCCACTCGGGCACGGTCTGCGTGCTCGTAGGAGATCTTCTTGAACTCGTCGTCAAACCCCACCAGCTACTCCTACCTGTGCACTTCGTCCCTATCGGTCTAAAAGATATCGCAGATCAGTCTCGGAGTACCGGCAACAGGACACATCTGCAGTTTGCGTGGAGTGGACTTCCCTGCACATCGTCGTAGTCGAGGTTGATCGTCTTGCCATCGTCCCCCTCGAACACGTCGCCCTTCGTAAAGAAGTTTTGCTTCAATCCAATCACCTGGCCGTGCATCGGACGACAGAACTTGCACACACGTTCGTCTAACGCCGTGTACCACTCCTTCGCTTCGACAACACCGCTCTGTGTCCATGACTCCAAGTCTGCGAATGACTGCGCCCGTGTGACTTCGGTGCGAGCGATGCGATCCGCCCTATAAGTCAGCGCCGATCCAAACACCTTCTCGATACGGGCACGAAGCTCGAAGCTGGTCTCTCCTGCCTGGATGCCCTGACTCAGCTCTGCGCGAAGCTGCTTCTCCGTCTCGTCGTTGACGTCCTTCGCGATCTTGTTACTGCGGTTCTTGTAGTAATCCTGGATTGCCTGGTTGAACGTGTTGAAGAGCGACGGATCGAGAGCAACCTGCTGCATGGCGACCTGGCCGGTCTCAGCGATGATCGCGAGGAGATGTGGTGCAAGCACACGTGCCATCTCGATGTCTAGGCCGTCCCAGTCGACGACGTCCGAGAGCCAATCCTTCTTGGTATATCCCTTTGTCGGTGTGGGCGTGGTATCGAGTTTTCCCAAGACGATCGACCGCTGCACTTCGAACTGCTGCCGAAGCGTCTGCATCACAACACCCTCGAAGTACCCACTCCGAGTGCGGTATTGATCTACCTTCTCGTCAGGACTCAAGCTGCGCGTGACGGTTTTGGGACGCTCTTCTTACCCTCAGCCGGTGCATCAGTTGGAGGTGTGTCTTTATTTGCGCTCTGTGAAGCCGTCTCAGGCGCTGTGGACGCCGCGAGCACGTCAAGGGACCTTAGAGTGCCCGGTGCGTAGATCTGCGCGCCCAGGCCTCCTGGAAGCTCGTCCATCCCGTACTGCTCGCGAACCTCATCGATGGTCATCCATGCATTAACGCCAGCGGATGCCTCTTTGAGCTTGGCTTCCTTGTCCTCAGGGACCGGGCTGATGAAGTCGAGTTCCAGTGTCGGATCGAAGACTTGAATCCAGCTCGTGTTCTGCAACTCGACCCAATCCTCGATGCGCGGTAGGACGTTGTTGATCGTGTGCGTGTACATCGCCCCGTCCATGATCGAACGGTTAGCGTTCTCGATCATCCCGACCACGGCCGGCGATGTTTGGAACATGGCGAATATCTCGTCGCGTGTGAACTTGCGGCTTGCGAGGAAGTCGAGATCCTGCTGGGACACCATGTACGGCTTAGCTTCACCGTTCTCGACGAGGAGGTTCTTGTAGGCGTTCTCGCTACCCGTGTGCTGGTCGCTGAACTGTGCCTTCCAGCGCTTATATGACTCGTCGCTCATCACTTCTTTGGTCGAGAAGATCAAGCCTGGTCGAGCGTTGTTTGCGAAGAAGCGACGGTTCCAGTCCTTCATCTGCTCGTCGGTATCGATCGTTGCTGCTGCGGCTGTGATGATCGATTGCCCGTAGTACGGGTTGCGAGGGTCAGGGTTCAGGTCACGCATGACGGAGGTGATCGGGTAGGTCTTGTTGTCGAACTTGACCGTGCTCTGGCTGAACGTCTCACCTAGTTTGAACTCGACGAGATGCGCCGGGAGTACGTGGAGCGAGTCAGGCAGTTGACCCTTCTTCGGCTCGAATGGCTGATCGCCCTTCATCATCAGCTCGTAGCTCTCACCAGCGAAGTTCATGTAGCTGAAGTGCAGACGTCGCATCTGCTTGCCCTTGAGTGAGCCGTTAGGACGCTTCAGGAGATTCAGGACCGGATGGTCGAAGAGTTCGGTCCGATCGCCGTTCTTGTCCACCTTGTAGAGGGCGAGCTTCACGCGTGCAGTCGGGCGCACGATCGCATCGTTAGCAGTAAACGCCCATCCGAGGTTCGCGGTGATCGCCTCTTGCTTCGTGCGATAGTTCTTGATGCTGTTCCCACCGTCGAACGCCTGAAGCGTGTCGTTGAGGTGAGGGATGAAGGACTTGTTCTTGCCCAGCAGTGCTGCTGCGAGGCGATACCGAATTGGTGTGTTCTTTTTGGCCATGTATGAAGTTATGGAGCTCTATGGTTGTTCTAACTTTGATATTAGAACAAAAACAACAAAGAGCATAGACCAAACGGGTGTACTAGCCTTAGCGGTAGCTGCTGTTAGTGCTCCAAACATCAGCGTTTCCCTTGCCATTAAGCTTCTCAAGGAACCGAGTCGAGGAGTAGACAGCATTACCCGGAACAACATTAGGTCCAATCCGAAGCGATGGCCGAGGCTTGGAGGGGAACCCTGGATGCGTGGCGTCAAGGAACTTAAACTCGATAAATGCCCGTATCCCCTCTCGTCCGGGCGCGTATCGAAGGTCGGCTGCATCTGGGTCATGGTCAACCTTGAGAAGACGCCACTCCTTCTCATCCTTGAACGACTGGTTTTTTATGAAGTGCCCATAAAAGCGAAGATCGGCCAAAATTGCATCGCCAGAAGAGACAGTTGCTTTCGCAAAGTCCCCAGGATTACTTAGATGCCTGGTAGCCGTTCGATGTTTATCTAAATGGTAATCAAAGATCTCATTGACTAGGACCTCAATTTCGTCGTGATCGTAAAGGCACGGCGCGAGAAACCAGTCCTGTTTAGTCGCTGCAGAGGAGATTACGTCTCCCGGTATACCCACGCAGTACCCGCCAGAACGATCGCAGTACGCCCGCCACTGCGAGAGGGAGTCGCCTTCTGGCGTTAAAGAAACAATAAACGATTTAGGGCTATTCTTTAAGAAGTAAGCGTAATCACGCTCATACACCCACTTTGCAAACAGGCCGTCATTTCCAGTCAACGTTTTGTACAAGTGATGACCGCCAGCGACGTTTTGGAGATGTTGATAGGCAAGCTTTAGTTCTTTTTCGTCGTTCATTTGTTCAGGCAGACCCGCCCAAAAAGACCGACTCTCTATGATTGACATTGCCGAAGCAGCGCTAGTGTACTGATACAACATGTCGGGAATGGCAATACCAAGTAGCGCCTTCGTGTTGGGTAGCTGCTCTATCGGAATCAAGGTATCCGCTCTCTGGTCGTTTTAGTCGTGACAAGCATACAGCTCTACGCTTGCCGCACCCTGAACTCCTTCTTCTGGGGATTCGCGACCCGCTCGTAGATCGCGGCCAGTACGTCAGGGGCGTCGTCGTGCTTGTTCTTGCCCTTCTTCTGGTAGCTGGTTAGCTGCTTGTAGAACTCTGGATACTTGTACTTCCAGTTGTGCGGCATGAAAATGTGGCGGCTGACCCACGCACTTGACGTGAGGATGCGGGCTTCCTTGTTCTGCGTCTGTGCTTGCCACCGAACCACGCATCGCTTGTTCCCATGGACGTCTTTGAGTAGCCGTTCTATGTTGCGAGCGAAGCCTCGGCCACCGTTGTTGCTCTCGACGATCGCCTCGTGTACCTCGTCTGCATCGAGCATTG
This sequence comes from Rhodococcus sp. FG69, assembly GCF_057808915.1. Classification (NCBI taxonomy): domain Bacteria; kingdom Bacillati; phylum Actinomycetota; class Actinomycetes; order Mycobacteriales; family Nocardiaceae; genus Rhodococcus; species Rhodococcus sp. FG69. The sequence continues at coordinate 5,109 of NZ_JBMDIX010000019.1, forward strand.
CGGCCACGGCAGGTTCTGTCTCCTCCATCCCCTCGTCAGTCATCACCACGTCGGTCACGTACACATCACCATCGACTTCGATGTAATCGACAGAACACAGGAAGTCAGTGCCCTTGTCCGCGGTGTCGGTGTAGTTCGTTTTCTTGTGGTCTCCTGCTGGCAACGACTCGTAAAGACCAAACTCCCCGTACAGACGACCCTTGATGTCTATCGGCTTCTGGTTGTAGTTGGCCTCCACGATGTCGGTGTTCATCTCTTTGGTCTTGAGCTGGTAGTCCGACTCGTTCAGGATGTCTTCGCAGAGCATTGAGCCGTCGTCGTTAACTGCCTTGTAGGTGACGTGCTCGACATCCTCGTATGAATCTAGGACTCGGCCGGCTAGATCATTGGTCGCCCACCTGGTCATGATGATGATGATCTTCCAATCCGCACCCTCGGTACGGGAGATCATCGTGTTAGTGAGCCAGTCCCAATGCTTCTCGAGAACCATCTCGTTGTAGGCCTCGTCTGAGTTCTTGATGATGTCGTCGATGAGTACGACCTTCGCCCCGAAGCCGGTGGCTGTGCCTGTAGGTGACGTAGCGAGGTAGCTCTTCTCGTTGCTTCCTTCGAGCGACCAGATGCTGGCACTGGCCTCGCCGTATTTGACCTTGGTCTTTGGGAAGATCTCACCGTAGACCGTCCGACCACCCGCGCTCTGCTCCTCGATCGTGTTGCGGACCTGGCGAGCGAACGTCGTGGAGAGTGTCTCGTTGTAGCTCCCGGTCATCACCTTGAGCGCGGGGTCTTGGCCGAAAAGCCACTCGGTGAAGTTCTTCGCCGTGAAGCTTTTGCCGTGGCGAGGGGGCATGTTGACCACCATGAAGCGCTTCTCGTTCTGTTCCATGAACCCCTGCAAGCGGCTACAAAGGTCTTCGAGGTACGGGCGATCATTCGTGTAGAACTTGGAGTACTGATTGCAGCAGTACTCGTAAAAAATGCGCCGTGACAGCTCGTTACGAGCCTGCACCCGAACAGCGTCGGGGATCATGCCTATGCGCCCTTGGCGAGCTTCTTCAGATCCTCGACACTCAGCTGCTTGTACGGCTGGATCGTCTCACCGTTCGTGGTGTGGTCGAGTTCCTGCTTATCCTTCCAACCCCAGTTGTTCTTGAGGCTGAACGCAGCCCCGGACGATGACTTGCCGAAGAGTGCTTCCTCTGCGAAACGATGCACCTTCTCCTTGGCGTCCTCTAGCGTGTCAAGAAATTCTTCGCGTTCACCGTAGTCAAGCAGGGTCTGGCGAGACACACCTAGCGCGTGAGCCAGGCCAGACATCGTGTAGGGGCGCTGGTCAGTGATGGTCTCATCGTCAGCCCAGAACTGCGTGCCATCTGCTCTGGTTTGCCTGACTTTGATTTTCGCAATATGCGGGTCACATGAAAAGAAATACTGCTCGATCTTTTGCTGCAGTTCCTCGACAGTCTTAATCTTCATAGGTCGACCGACTTTATTCTTTTCCTTAGGGTCTATTGGCTCAGCTATCATATGGATTAATATTAACTCACATTATCCCGCATGTCACGATTCGGTAACGGACTAACGCGTTTCAACCGGCCCCGTCGGTAGCGAGTGGTATTGTTCTTCTATCGAGGCAGCCAATCCCGGCTAGCCCGTAGAGAGGAGGCCAACAACGAACCAATGGAGATAGTACTCCTAGCTGCGGGAATATGCAGCACAGTAGTTTCGCTAATTCAGATTGCGATAGATATCTACAAGATCAAAAATGGTCTTTAATTCTAATATAAGTCTGACAGGTCATTATTCCCGTCGGGATTGAGTGGCGTGGCCGAGGTATAGCACCAGCTCAGAGCTGGGAGCGCCTCGGCCACTTTCATGCGGGCCTCAACACCTATACCGACACCCAATGGCTCACGGTCGACTTCTCCCGTGCGTACTGGATCGCATAGCTCACGTAGGCCAATTTTTCGCCCTCAGTCGTGATCCCCCATTGACTCACCGTTCCCTCGACGACCTGGCGCACGTTCATCCCCGCTGCGATGTAGTCGGCGCTGTGGTGCGGTGAGGACGGATACAGCACGCGTAGGTCGATGAGCACGCGTTCCGGTGGAGAGACGCGCTTGATGGGGTTGAACTGATTAGATCGGACCACCAGTCCAGAGTAGAACAAATTTTCGATTCTTTGGTACCGTCATCCATGGCAGGTCCGATGGGCAACCACTCCCCTGGTTGTCTAGCTGGGAAGCGTCGGGCCTGCCATTTTCGTGTGTTGAAACGGTCTGAGTGGTTCGCTCCGCTAGGGTTCTCGCCGTGGAGAAGAACGAGCTGTACTACGGAGACAACCTCGAAGTCCTGAAGCGATACATCAAGGATGAGACTGTTGACCTGGTCTATCTCGATCCTCCGTTCAACTCAAACCGCAACTACTCGGTCATCTTCAGTCGGCAAGACAAGGTCGATGACGAGAACTCCGCACAGATTGAAGCCTTCGAGGACACATGGCACTGGACATCTGAGACGGAGATCCAGTTTGACGAGTTCGTGAACGATGCACCTCCGCGAGTAGCGGACGCAATCACGGCCTTCCGAACGCTGCTCGGCGAGAACGACGCGATGGCGTACCTGGTCAACATGGCTCCGCGCCTCAACGAGCTTCATCGAGTTCTCAAGAGCACCGGGTCTCTGTATCTGCACTGCGATCCGACGATGAGCCACTACTTGAAGATCTTGCTTGACTCCATCTTCGGTGCTCAGTTCTTCCGCAGCGAAATTATTTGGAAACGAACCGGTTCTCATGGCTCCGCGAAAAGATACGGACCTGTACACGACGTGATCCTGTTCTACGTGAAGAGCAATCAGTCGACATGGAACAAGATCTATGGCCCCTACGACGACAGCTATATAGAGGAAAAATTCAATAAGGTTGGCGATAATGGACTACTCTTCCAAGACATTTCCCTGACTGGTCCTGACGTCCGGAACGGTGAGAGCGGTCTACCATGGCGTGGCATTGATCCGACACAGCTCGGTCGCCATTGGGCGCTCCCAGGGTTCCTGGTTGCGAAAGGGATCATCAGCGGAGAGGGAACAACGCAGGAACAGCTCGACAAGCTGGATGAGGTTGGCCGCATCTACTGGACGAGCAAGGGTAATCCTCGGCTGAAGTTCTACGTGGATGATGCCCAGGGCATGCCCCTATCTGATGTATGGACGAACGTTGCGCCGATCAACTCGCAAGCTGCCGAGAGACTTGGATACCCCACCCAGAAGCCACTCACTCTGATGGAACGGATCATCAGTGCGAGTAGCAACCCGGGTGACGTAGTCCTCGACCCATTCTGCGGATGCGGCACCACGGTCGACGCTGCGCAGAGACTAGATCGTCAGTGGATCGGCATAGATGTCACCTACATCTCGATCGACCTGATCAAAAAGCGCCTGCAACACACCTACGGCGACGGTGTTCTGGAGACATTCCGTACGAACGGCATTCCGTCGGACCTTGCAGCTGCTCGCGCACTATTCTCGCAGTCTCCCTTCGACTTTGAGCGGTGGGCGGTATCGCTCGTCAATGCGAAGCCTAATGAGAAGCAGGTGGGCGACCGGGGAATCGATGGCGTTGCGAGGTTCCCCCTAGGACAGAAGGGGAAGATCGGCAAGGTGCTCGTGTCGGTCAAGGGAGGCAAGAACATCAACCCAGGCATGGTTCGCGATCTACTAGGAACAGTCAACACGGAGAAGGCAGCCATGGGCATCTTCCTCACACTGACTGCACCCACTAAGGGTGTCACCGACGCTATCAATCACGGCGGTGTCTACACCCACCCCGCAAACAATCAGACCTTCCCCAAGCTTCAGACATTTACGGTCGGCCAACTATTGCAGGGACAGAAGCCACAAATGCCGGCTACCTACCTGCCCTACATTGAAGCTAAGCCCAAACTGGACACAGCAAGCGATGAAGGACTGTTTGAGGTCTAGGTGATGGGATTCGTGACGTTCATAGCGTTCTTCGGTGCGATCTTGGCTGGGATGGTGGTGCTGGTGGCGATTTACCAGGTGCTCAGAGAGTTCAGCCTTACATCGGCAACGAAGGCGTCGAAACGAGATGCGCTACAGGTGTCGGGGTGGTTCGTCGCAATCTTCGGATGTATCACTGCGGCGTGCGTGCTGTACCTGTATTTCCGGTGGACTTAGTTTGCTCGCTGAAGCGCAGTAGTCTGCTCACTCCAAAATTACTGCTGTACCGCTTAAAATCGTTCTGCGAGAATTAGTTTCATGGGAACACGGGATCTTCACGGTTCGCACTCTCACCGCGGCCATACCTTCGAGGTGGAGATCGCAATTGTGGACGTAAGGCGGTCGTTGTCAATCGACCTTGCTCGTCTCTACTCACCAGCGCGTACAACCGACTGGCTCGTACGGAGCTATTCGTCGGTCGGCGTCATGCCGCCAGTGCATTGGACGGGACTCACCGCTCGCTACCGTGGATACGGCGAACTCGCGTTCCGATGCGAGCACTTGCCTGTGGAGGCGTGGAACAACGGATATCGCTGGAGCGGCCTGTGCTCGTGGATACAGATGAACGCCTGGGGTGCAGGCGTGTCGGAGATGAACTGACATGTCTCCTGTGCGCCACGTCCTGCTCCGCGTCGATCGGGATGGGCGTTCAGTGCGGTATGAGCTTTACGCTGAGACAGTCCCTAGGGCGTGGGGTAATCGTTCGATCAAGTTCGTCGATGCGTCGGAGGATATCGGTTGGGCTAAGGGAAAGATCGAGGAGCTGCGTATCCGCAAGATGGACGCTCGGATCTACCCGCCGAGAGGATCGCGTCATCTGCATGTGGTCGAGGAACAAGAAACCGGCTCACTGTAGAGCCGGTGTGGTGGTTAGCTAGATTTCGTGTTCATCATCTCAAGCTTGTTGCGTACGTAGCCTTTGACTACCTCAACTTGGTTGGCGTCTCCGTTCAGGAGAGTGCCGATCGTTTCGAGGGTGGCACGATCGGCGTCGATGCGTCCTTTTTGTTCTCCACGTTGCTCAGCCTCTTGTCTCTGGGATTCAATGTAAGTCTTTAGCTCATGCTCAATGCCATCTAACTGCTTAAACGTAGCGTCGAATGCTGCCCTTTCCAATACTTCTCTCACAAAATCGATCATAGCCTTCTTCCTTGTTTAGATATATACCCGTTAGAGATGACCAGCACCGCCATTAACATGGCTTCCACAATCAAGGCCGTCCAAGTTGAGTCTTTGAAAACAGCGATTGATAACACAGTCCATGCAATAGCTGCGAGGATAACCACGGTTTGAATTCGCGCAACCTTGCGCCAGAGCAAAGCTTGTTCGCGTAGCTCATCTTTGCTCATGTGTGTATCTGGGTGGGGCGTATAAAACCTGTCTAGATCGTCCGCATGTTCTTGTGGTGTCAAGCTCATCTCTACTCCTCCTCTTTAGTTTCGTTTAGGGTTTGTTCTAGCTCTGCGTGCCTATCAAGCAACTGCTGAGGAGCAGACACACCTACATCCCATATACCTATTGCTCGACGGACTTCATCCAGCCGCGCCTCTGTCTCTCTGCGGGTAATGTAGTCGTTGATGAGTTGCGTCAGGGTAGTGAGTGAGTGTCCACCATAGCCACCTTTGAATCCGAGTAGAGCCTTCTCAAGTTCGTTGTCTTCGATAGGAGCTGGCTCTGGGTTATCTACTGACATCTTCGTTTAATCCCTTACCAAATTCATTATGTTATCGAATATTTCTACTGACTTCTTTCCGCCGATAACAATAAACGGAATACCGAATAAGTACATTATTGCTAACCCCACTAAAATAAATGGTAAAAATATCAAAGATACTATAAGTCTTAAGTTACTCATCTTCATGCTCTCCTTCTGTCTTATTGTTAATAGGTGCAGGATTCGAGACTCTTATCATCTTTGGATTTTGCACCCTTACTCCGAGTGGTCCGTAGTTCATGATTTATATACCCTCCTTGCTATATCTTTCCTGCCGTGACAACTCAAACAAAGTGTTTGTAGGTTCGACAGTCTGTTGTTTTTTAGGGTTTCTGGTGTATTCCTACCGGCCCCATCAATATGGTCTACTGTAATGTCTCTGTTGAATGCTTTGTTATGTTGTTCGCGTGTCATACTGCACTCGACGCATTTCTCTCCATCCCTTTGTATGACTTTTTCTCGGTTTCCTCCAAATTGGTGGGCTTCTCTGCTGATCTTGTATGCTTTTTTGGCTTGTAGCCTGACCTTTTCTCGATCACGCATCCTGTAAGCCATGGTAGATTTGTGTCGACATACTGTGCACCCACGATTACCTTTGGGACTAATGTACGTGTTTACCTTATCAAACAAATGTCCCCGCTTGCATACGTCATTCATCACGACTTCCTGTTTGGTTTCTTAGGCGCAACTTTCGTCGTAGTGAATTGCGGGCCATTGCACCTTGCCGCTGGGTTACACCGTCTTGCGAGTATTCCAGCTCGTCGACGCCAATCAATTTATCGCCGTGCGCTTGCTTCTGTTGTTTAACGATACTCTCCAGCCACAATACAAAATCACCTGCTGCAACAGTTGGTGCTCGTGGGTCTGCTGGATGAGCGATCACTTTTGATAGATCTGACACTTTCATGGCTAATCTTTCTCGTAGCTCTTCATCACTCAATAGCTTTGGTTCTTCTGTAGTACTGCTACTCATCACGTGTCTCCTGTGGTCTCCCCGCCTTTAAAATCTCATCGCTCGCTTTGAACACCTGCCGTATTGCCGCGTCAATAGGATTCTCGCTGCGCATGTAGTGCTGCACGTATCCCCGGCTCTCAGCCACGTTCATGCGCTCCTGCAAACCCAGCTCGTTCAGCACAATCACTGCACCTGCCTCAGCTTGAAACTCCTTGAGGCCCCGGTGCGTCTTGTACTCGGGCAACTGCTCTGGCGTTGTATGCCCTTGTTGTATGTGTTGCAGCTCGTGGAACATCGTCTTAAGTGGATACGGTGCGATCTCTGATACTGCGAACTCACGGCCGGTTGAGTAGCCAGCGGTGTCCCCGTCGAACAGCTCGAACTTCACCTGCTTGATCGCCAGTGCACCGAGCGCTCGTTCCTTGTCCCACCCAGTCGGTTCCTTCTCGGGAAGTACGTCACCCTCGGTGTCACACAGCGGGAACACCCGGTTGCGCACGATGAAGCCTGTGAGCCGACTTTCCTCTTCCCCGGTCTTCTCGTTCTCTACCTTGCGCATCGTGGGGATCATGATCGCTTTGGCTTTCGAGCCCTTCTTCACACGACGGCCTAGCTCGTTCCACTTGCTGAATGACGCTACGGGTTGAGGAGAGACGCCTTGTGACATGAGGAGCGCGAGGTTGCCCATCGAGTAGGAGTGGAAGCGCTGGTAGTTCTCAAGGCTGCCTGGTGGCATTGTGAGAAGGTCGTTCAGGAGTGAGGCCCAACGGATCTCGGGTTCAGCCTGTGTACGTTCGGCAGTTGGGGCGCGGTTATAGGAGCGCGCCATCTAGCTAATGGCCCCTAGACCGCGTAACACAATTTCAGGTCTAACAATTGCTAAAACGTCAAATATCAGGAGTGCGCTGGCTATGAGCGCAACGATCGGTAGGGATCTGGTAGTCGGTTGTCGTCGTGGTTCGCGTGCTGACATCTATACATTGCCCTCCCCGTTCTCAGGATCAAGCGGACACCCTGACGCATGGGGTTCTGCTATGTGAGCCGAACAAGCTTTGCAGCGATCGTCACTATCTTCCTGGTACTCGACCGGCGCAACGATCCACAGTTCAGACCAACCATCCACCCCGTCTCTGTCCTCCCGCCCCTTCACATACGCGTCTAGGTACGCAAGCGCCTGCTGGTCGTCAGGGTCTTTCGCTTCCCGGATGTTCGCCTCGATCTCGGCCTCCAAGCCTTCCCCAATGCGCCCGGTGGTCACGAAGCTGTGCATGTCGCTGGTGGCACCCGCGTCCCACTGTGCAGCGATAGTGCGAGCCGTAGCGTGGTCAATGTGCTTCTGGCTCATCTCAGCGGTCATTTTCACCATGAAGGTGATGTTCTCGTGGTCTCTTAGCTTTCTGTTGAATGGATCTTCGTTCACATCACCCTGTCTTTCTTGGTTAGTTGTTGTCTTCTGTTGTGCGCACCAATGATTCGTGACTTACACGGGTTACAGCGTGCGTCCCTGCCGTCCACGTTGCGGCTGTTGCTCGTGTACCGGTCTGGCGGTTTCGGCTCGCTACAGACGCAGCAAATGCGTTGGCCGGTAACGGGATCGAACGCTGAGGTATGACGTCCCCTGGTTTCCACCGGAAGATCACTACGCGCTGCTTCGATCTGCGGTGTCAGCGTGATCCCACGGCTCGCGAGGAGCTGTGCGTAGTAGCTCACTCGCTCGTCTCCCCCGCACCCTGCGCCGGGTCGTACACCACCACCTTGGGGTTGAAGAAGTCGTCTGACCACTTCCAGGAGAGGGCACGTGCACCGAGACGGCGAGAAAGCTCGACCTCTTCATTGTCGTAGTCGAAGTCGGCCGCACGTTCCATGCGGGCCATAAGTTGGCGATCTGTCAGGTGGGCGAAGCGTTCGGAGGTCATGACTGACCCTCGGGTGGTAGTTCTGCTCGTAGTTCTTTCAGACGTTCTGCTATCGGACGGACGTGCATCAATTCGTCTATACGTTCCCGAATAAGTAGCTCTTGAATACGTTGCTTCGCTTGTAGTTTCGCCTCATCCCATCGATGCTCGACAGCGTCTAGTGACTCAAGGATGTCGTCGAGTTCTTGGTCGGTCATCCCTGAACCTCGCTCATCACCTTCCCTGCAACCATCTCGATGATCGCTGCCTCTGCGCGCTGCACAACGACGTTGTGGGTAGCGCGGGCATCCTCGTCGTGTGCGAGACGTAGCCAGGAGCGGAGGGACTGGGTCTCTTCTTCGGTGAAGTGAAGTGTGGTTCCAGTGCCTTGCTGGCTGACAGCGAGACCTCCCTCGATTTTCCGGACAAGGGCTCGTTCGATGGAGTCATAGTCTGCGGGTTTTGATTTGCGGCTAACAAGACTCATCGGATTCCCCACAGGTTCGCGATGTCATCCGAGATCTCGCTGCCTACTCCACTGCACCCTGCCGCCTGCAACACGTTGATCACCTTGCCGGTCTCCAGCGTGTACGTGCACGACGTGACGTGCTCCTGCACCTCGATCTGCACTGCCACGATGAGTCGCGGGTTCACTGTCTTCACGGGAGCAGGTTGAGGCGCTGGCGTAGGTGCAACAGTGGCCGGCTGCGACTGACTCGCTCGGTTGCTCTGCGCTTCTACCTTGCCGTCCACGACGACTACCTGTTTCTGGACCTCGTGGATCGTCTCCGTGTTGGCCGCGGTCTGCTGTTCCACGCCGTCTACACGGTCCTTGGTCTCGGCGATGTCGTTCTCGTTCTTAGCGATACGGGTCTCGTGGTCGTCGAGCTTCACCTTGACTGGGGTATCTTCCGCTGTGGTGGGCGCGAACTGGTTGAAGGCTGCGACCGATGAGGTGGTGGCGATGATGACGCCAGCGGCGGTGAGAAGCTGGACGCGGCGTGTGAGGTTGCGTGGGTTGAGGGAGATCATTGGATATCTCCGAGTTTCACGAATACGGCTACGCCGAATGCCACTGCGATGAGGGCGAGGACGATGGCTATTCCGTGTTTCTTACGTTCGTTAGGGTCTTGCATTGGGTTCTCCTTATTTAGTTGTTTATCATTCAGCGCAGGCCAGCCAGCACATCGAGTGTGTACTTAACTCGCTGTACTGAAACGTGCACGTTAGGGGTCTTGCTCGGCATGTATGTCTAGTGTTTTGCCGCCCCATCTGGGTTTGTCCCGCTTTCAAGTTGCTATACCTAGAGATTGCAATCTCGTCTTAGTCCTGACATACTGGCCAGTCTGCGCTTAATCATCGAGCATATGAGGCTGATAGCAATATGCAGTCCTCGGAATAGTTTGCTAATAAACAAACTCTTTAGAACCCAGTCCCCTGCACAGGGCCAAGGCGGGATCACTATCAGCTTCATATACTCGATATTTGTTTACTTGTTTAGGTACGTTCTTATAATGCGCCGAACTAACCAATTTTGCAATACTAATTCACGCAATTAGTACATATCAATAACCTGCACTAGAGGTAGCCATGCGTTGTAATATGCACACTACCGACAGAACGTCCTAGTAATCCCCGTTACTCACTGTCATACTGAGGGCAATTATGCAACGTCAACAACATAGCTTCGACCTCAGCACACTGTTGAACCGACGCTTAGATGTTGATCCAAAGGGCGTCCCCCGTGTCCTCAGCGAGTTGCAGCAAGAGCGCCGGGACTCACAGCACCGCATCCGCTATATCCGCCAGCTCAAGCAGTACGACCGGCCAGCACGACCCCGAACAGTCAAGCCTGAGTAGTCTTCGTCACGACGTAGACGTTCCACTTCTCTTTGGCTTTGCGTCCAAGCTGTTCCAGAAACCCTATGTAGTCGTATTCGCTAGTTGTTCCCTCGATCAGCGCAAACAACACGTAGTACGGCTCTACCGTGTTGTTGATCGTCACGTTGTATGAACCGGCTCCGGGAGGATTCAGTAGCCACGACACGGAGCCGTGTCCTTCCTCGGTAACCCATGAACGGTCTTGAGTCTTATCGACCGTTACGCCGAAGTACCGTTCTAGATTGGATAGCAACAGCGTTGAAGCCTCGCGCCAGAGTGTGTCGATGTCGACGGTGGTGCCAGGCTCGATGCCGAGTATCAACTTGTGCAACGTCATATTGAACTGCTCTGGCTCTATAGCCGCAGGGGCGCTAGTCGCTTCTTCCGTGGCCGTATGAGCAAAGCTGTGCCAACCCACGGTGTAGGTATCACTTAACTGCTGCGCGACCTGCTGCAGCGGTGTCAGTAAGTCGTACATCTGACCACCTGTGCCGGTGTAGATCTTCAGCCAGACCTTCTCATCGGCACGCACGTTGTCGACCGACAGCTCGATCCTGCCCACAGACTCAGGATTTAGCTGGAACTCAACGGTAAAGCCGCCGCCAGCGCGACGGGATCTCTTGCCAGTCTCCACGTCAACCTCGATACCCAACGCCAGCAGCTCAGGAACCAGGCTGCGTAGCGCCGCGTGGGACAGGTCAACCGCGCCTATTGTGCTCTGAGAGACAAGGTCAAAGCGAACCTCGTAGAACAGCACCGCTCCATGAGAGGACTGCTTCTGAGCAGGCACAGCTCTCGCTTGCGCCGACGCGGGGCTGATAGCACCCTCCCAAGTCGCAGCAATCCCATCCGCCTGATCGAACGCAGTCTCGTACTTGACGCCAGGGCCATAGCGATCCGACAACGTCTTCTGCACCTTGATCAGGACCGCTGCGTAGTCAGCTTCTGTCATCACGTCGTCGCGCAGAGCGAACATGATGGTGTGTGGCGGCTGTGCATCTTGAATGGTCACGATGAAGAGGCCGGTACCGTCAGGGCTGAGTTTCGCCACCAACGTCGAAGAGTCGGCGGTATCAGACTGCCTCGGCTCTTCCTCGCTCCGAGTGATCCCTAGCTCAAGCAATTCCTCGTACACGGCCTCAGCCCCAGCGACCGCCACCTTCCCGACCTTTGCGCTGGAGAGGTGCGTGATAGTCAGGTGCAGGACGTGGATCACTACTTACCGAGAACGTTCCGCGCACGGTTTCCTCGTGATCCGACTTCCTTCTCCAGCTTCTGCACCAGTTCCTTGTCGATACCGTTGAGCTTGTCCAGACCCTGCTTCTCAGCCTTCTTGAGTGCGTTCTCATACTGCTCAACCGTTGCCATCGAGTCCCCTTCGTCAGGTGCAGAGTCCTGTGAGGTTACTACGGGAGGGCGAGGAGCGCTGTAGTACGAGTGACTGACTAGAAGTTGTTTCGGTAGAAAGCACCGAGTTCCGACTGATAGTCAGCTTCGAACCGTTCAGCTTGATTCCGGTTTCGAAATTTCAGCGTGTCTTCTCTTACCATCTCGGATAGTCGCCTCTTGTACATACGACGCTTCTTTCCACTCAGCATCTTCGAACCTTTCTCTTTGTTGCACGGAGCGCAGGACAACACCATGTTTTTATACTTATTGGTGCCTCTGCGGCTCATAGGGATAATGTGTTCGACGTTAATCCGTGCGGTGCGCAGGTCTGTTTGACAGTAGTAACAAGTACCTCTCTGCCGCGCAAACTGCTTCTTCCACCAGAGTTTGAACCGCTCTGTTTTTCGTAGTTCCAAATATTCCTTGTAAGTTTGTGACGACCACCTCGCTGGTTTCCGTGACTTCTTCTTGGCTGCCTCAGGTGGGCGCACCTTAGTGGTCGCGGCCGTACGCTGTGGTTTAGGAGCGGGCGCGTCCACCTTGAGCGGACGGCGATCTGTTGCTCCATACGTAAGAGTGATGTCAACGGGCTTGTCGAACATCCGCCTTGCCCTGCTTACGAAAGAACTGCTTCCTCATTTCACGGATACGCTCACGGTTCCGCCGTCGCTGGTCATCTGATAGCTCGGTCGTCGCAGAGGCCAACTGTCGCTGTTTCCGCGTGACTATCGTCATGGGATCTTGCAACACGGCTTTGATACCGGAAGTCCTGTAGAGATTGCCGTTGATGACGACTATCTCGACACCATTCACCATGGCCTGTTGAACAGAAGCGCCGGTCTTCTCGTCCACAATCAGCGGTTGGTCATCGAAGAACTTTACAATCATGAGATCACAGCCACTCTTGGCGTCACACCTCCGCGCCGTTTACCCCACAGCACGAGGTCAGACAGTTTCGATTGCAACTGAACAAAGTCGGCTATACGCGGGGCGTACTGATCCTCGTGAGTGAGCTTCACGCCTGTAACGAGCTGCTGAACCTTCTCAGTTCCGTGCTTCTTGAGCAGGTTAGAACAAGCAAATCGGTTCTTCTGAACGTTGGCTTCAATGGGATAGCCCACGGTTTCTTCCCAGAACTCGAACAACGCGTTGATGTTTTCATTAGGCTTCTTGGTCGACGAGCTGTTATCTACATCTTTATCTTTATTTTTATCTACATCTTTATCTTTATGAATAGTAAGCTCATTGTGTTCTACTATTAAACTACTATTGCCGTCATCAGAGGTAGAAACGCCAAAACTGTCCAGAACACCCTTCGGCACATCTGCATACTCACGTTCAAGAGCCTGCATAGTAAAGCGTCCTTTTTTAGGTAGGACGTATGCACTTGCCGACAGCTTTACAAAGCGGCCAGAAAATAGCACCATACCTTTCTCCTGTAGCTGAGTCTTACACACACTCAATTGCTTCTCGTTTAATCCACTGCGTGCAGAGAGCATACGATCGCTGACCGCATAGATGTCCGACACCCCGCGTTCAGGTGCGCTCATCAGTAATAGGTAGAGGAGCTTGGTGTCGATATTCAGCTCGAAGAAATCGTCGTCATCCCATAAGTTCGTTTTAAGAATTGCTGTTTTCATAGGGCAAAGAAATACCCCCTTCCTGACGGTTGGGGGTTAGAACCTTTAACAGTACTATTTAATCAAATCTACCCCGGCACGTCAACTACATTTGTGTTGGTGAAGCAAGAGGCGTTAAAGGTTCTTGCTATCTTATCCATTTAAGCACAACGTGGAAATTAATCAATAGGCCAAAGCACATCCCCGAACAGTGCTCCTTCATGATGGTCTGCGTAGGAGCGGTCGCTTGCGTCGTCGAAAGCCATGGGCGAACAGTGCTCGCAGGCACATACCTGCGGGTTGCTAGTTGAGAACGGCGATATACATTCCCAGGAGCGCCGCCATTGCCACGAACCAAGCCGAGTTGGTCGAGACGCTGTGTGTGTTCGCATAGCGCAGTGTGCGGCGTCTACGACGGCTTGTGCGCTTTACTGGGTGGCTGGTGCGATAGACGCGACGGGTGTGGGCATGGACAAGGATCTCGCCGGTGTCGGTGTCCGTTAAGCCAAAGGGGGTGTTACGCAGCATCTTTATCAGTTTTGCCGACCCTCAAATCGCCTATTATGCTTAGATACTCCAGACTGTCAGGATCATTATCGTAGATGTCGATGTATTCAAGTGCGTTCTGGATTGCATACTTTTTAGCCTTTACAAGGCTAGCAAACATCTCAACATGCCCACTCGGATCGATGACTCCGTATTCTCTCATTGCTCGGCCGCCTCGACTAGGTGTCCATACGCGTCCACCTTTTCCTTACCCCAGGCAGCAGCACGTTCCTGCCATTCCTGATTAGCGTTTATTTCAGCTCGGTTTGATGTGAATCGACTGAATGGGCGACCCTCTACGATCTGAGCGTAAAGCTGTCTTACTGTTCCAATTCGCGTTGATGCTGTTGTGTTCAATTCTTCATACCTCGTTAGTTGTACTATAAGTATATATAAATAAGACCTATTAGTACATACTTATTCAACATAAAGCGTTGTAGTTATCGCAACCCTTGAGGAAAGTCCGACAACAGGCCGAAGTAAAACACCCGATCCCCGTCGATCACCGCTGACGTGTTAATCCACCGCCGCAGCTGCTCGCCGCGCTGTTCATCCGTCACGAGGAAGATCACGTCTGGAAACACCTTATACACGTGCCTGTCGTGCCGCTTAGCGTTCCGGTACCTCTCAAGCTTGTCGATGATCACCGGGCGGTTCTCAGTGCCGAGATCTACCTCGATAGCGAAGTGCCGCCGCTTACGCGTCTTGAGGTTGTCGAGTTCTAGGTACATGTCTGGCCGTATCGAATAGCCCTCTACCTTGCGGTACGCCTCGTCCTCTACTTCTAAGTAGTGGATACGGAGCCACTGCTCCCCTGCCTCATCCAGCTCTTCTTCTGCGTCGAGCAATGCAATGTAGACATCCGCTATGGCCAGCGCGTGATAGTCCACTGTGCGCCGTACGGGATAAGACCCGGTCCGGAGCATCCGCCATCCCTGCGAGCTAAGTCGGTACACATACTGACCGCTCCCGCCCTTAGCTCCGCCCGGCACACGGTGCTCAATCCGCACGATGAGTTTCTGGTCGACTAAGCGGCGCAGCGTGTTGCGCATGGAGGTGCGGGACTTGGAGTTACGGAAGCAGATGCGATCCACCTGGCTGCTGGAGAGCATCGAGAACCGCGAAATCACCCGGAGAACGTGTGCGTCCCGAGCAAGTAAGTTCATAGGTACAGCGTACCGGCGAACTGTCCGGCGGCGAATCTCAGCGTTCTCCCTGTTCAGAGGGCGCGCTGGCTTGATCCGACCCACAAGCTTGGCACGGGGTTGAGACATAGCAATTCATGAGATGATTTAAGCATGTTTTGTCAATATCGAGTAGTGCGAGTTATCCACAGGCCGGTAATTCACTTTGCATTAAATTACTATTGCAATATTAATTGAATTGATACATACTAATAACAGCCGAAGACGCGACACAGTAAGTAGGTCGGACAGTCTCAGAGGCGGAGTTACTATCATCAATCCAATGCAGGAAGGGGGATCACTATCACCACAGGAACACTATATGCCTACCAATAAGCCAAAGTATTACCGCGCAGAGCACGTGAAGAGCATGAAGCTAGTGAACGTCCCTATGACCGCCGACACACTTGTCAAGAGAGCACTGCAGCTGACTGCAGCACAAGTGAAAGAAGAACACGGACTGGAGTCATACGGGATCGGAAACCTCGTCCTCTCATTTGCTCTTCGCGATCCATTATTCAAACAGAACCTAACCAAGCTACGAAAGGAGGAAGACGAACGTGGCGGAACCAGAAACTACCACCGAGAAGAAGAACTTGAGCGATCAGCCGGCCTCTGAGCTAACACAGGCTCTAGCAGCAGGACTGGTGGCGTTTCAAGCTGCCGTCCCGACGATCGAAAAGACTCAGACTGCATCAGTGCAGATGAAGAGCGGCGGTAAGTACTCCTACAACTACGCCGATCTAGGCGACATCTGGAAGGCAATTAGGAAGCCTCTGGCAGACGCCAAGCTGGCAGTCACTCAGACACTGTCTGGCGGTCTCGATGGCAGGACACTGCTCACGACCACTGTGTGGCACGAGAACGGCGAACGCTACAGCAGCGAACTCTCGCTCGACACCAAAGACCGCACGCCTCAGGAGGCCGCGTCCGTATTTACCTACTACAAGCGCTACACGCTCAGTGCGGTTCTTGGTATTGCTACCGAGGAAGACGATGACGGTAAGACTGCATCTGATACCGCAGTAAGTTCACGGAAAGACACCCCGCGTCCGTCGACAACGAAGCCAGCGAGTGACAAACAGCTTGGCCTACTGCGATCGCTCATGGATGCAGCTGGAATCGACAAAGCAGCCATCACAGCACGAATCAATCTCATCGAGACGAGCGCAGAAGCATCACAAGCAATTGAGAAGATGCAAGAACGTCTTAGCTCCACAGAGGAGTCAGCATGAGCACCTACGAGTGGGAACCCGTAGACCTCGACTTCTTCTCACAAGAGATGGAGCGTGAGGCACAAGACGCCCTCTACGACGAGGAGTTCGCAGTGATGGCACCATGCAGGAGCTGCCTACAGATACACGCAGTGAACGAGGACCACCTGTGCGCGTCGTGCGAAGAGTTCGACCACTCGTTATCAGGGGCACTCACCGCACTACTAAATAGTTAATGCGCTGCTCAGCAGCGGAGAACAATCATGGCGAAGACGCCAACAAAGATCGAAGTAAAGAGTAAGCGGACATACCGCAAGCGGGTAGCAGTGAAGCACCCGAAACCAGAGGCCACTGTAGTCAACGGGGTCCAGAAGAAGAACCCAGTCCCTACAGTGCAACCAGCGTTCGCGACGGAGGAAGAGGCACCAGCTAAGCGGCCACTCGGTCGACCTCGCAATGAGGTGGGAGCACTCACTAAGGTGAACGCGAAACTGCAGCGTGAGATCGACGGTCTTAAGAAGGAACTACGCGAGGCGCTATACGCCCGCGAGTTCGCGGAGCAGAACGCAGCCGACTACAAGACGTTCATCAAGCGAGTGCGTAAGACAGTGGCAGGTCGCTATCTGGTCCACCGTGCGAAGCGGCAGATGCCGTGGGTGAAGTTGTAAAAACCACGTCAATTACGGGATTGTTGTTCTACGCCCTATTCGGCAATATAAGAACATGACGATAGACGTAAAGGGACACAAGGTACAGATAGACAAAGAAGACTTGGCGCTGGTAAGCCAGTACAAGTGGCACATTGGCAGCACAGGATACGCAGTGTGGCGCGGCGTGAAGAACGGCAAGAAGCAGACCATTCGGATGCACCGGTTGATTACAAGGTGTCCGGCTCGAATGATCGTCGACCACAAGAACCACGACCGGCTCGACAATCGACGTAAGAACCTACGTGTATGCACTCAGTCGGAGAACATGCGAAATAAGAGCAACCAGGGCAAAGGGTATTGGTTTCAAAAGCAGAACAAGAACTGGGTTGTCGAGGTCAACGGAAAGCACATAGGTTGCTTTTCATTGGAGAAGCAAGCGATCGAAGTCGCGGCGCTGGTTCGGAGTGGCGGCACATACGTTAGACCGGAGCGGACTCACTGTAAGCACGGACACTCGCTCGACGATGCGTACGTGTACGGCAAGACAAAGCTCTGTCGCACATGTCAGTCGATTAGATCAAAAGCGTACTTCAAACGATCTTACGTTCCGAAGCCTCGCGCACAAGTAACTATCTGCTCCCGTGGGCATGACAAGGCCGTTGAGGGGGCGAACAAGGGGTACTGCCGAAAGTGCGCAAGAATTACAGCAAAATTATGGAAAGAGAGACAACAGAATGAGCGGAAGACCTAACACTAAATGGTTAGAGACCATGATTAAGAAACTCGGAAGCAGAGAGGCAGTTGCCGAACGTCAGCGAGCTATCGGACGCAAGGGTGGTACAGCTGGACGGGGTGTCAACTATAAAGGCGGTTTCGCCCATCCCGATGCTGATCCGCGTAAAGCGGGAGCTATCGGTGGTTCCATCAGCAAACGACGCAAGAAGCCTGCGATCGACTCAGAAATCACCGCCCCGCTTACACCAGCGGCAGACAAGAGCTAACGAGTCCAGCTCGTCATCCTGCTTCGCCTGACGGAAGTACATCGGCATCGTCGTCGTACGTTCACATACAGAACATTGCAGTGGGTCAACCCCATGCTTCACCAGTTCATTAAGAACACGGCGACGGAGCGGGTCTTTGCGAACGGCAGTAAGACGCTGAGGGCGTGGGCCGACGAAACGGTTGAGAGCCTTCTGAACGGAGCGGAGGTGCTGACGGTCTATACCGAGCACTTCCATGAGTTCCGGCGCAGTCTTGTACTCCCCCGACTCAGCGTAGGCCAGGAGTTCATCGAGATCGTAGGGGCGGGGACGAGGCATGTATAAGTAACAGTATAAAGGAGAAATTTAAATGGCCAACAACAATGTAGTAGTCGGAGGTGCGGTCCAGGGAGACATAACAAGCTGTAAGATCGAGAATCAACAACTCTCGACTTTAAAGAGTTCAGCGTTCTCAATACAACAGACGACGACTTACATCACCTACGATGTGTGCAACAAGAAAAATCTCGCAGAGTACAAGGTCCCGGAACTTACCGGATTTGGCATCGGACTGATCCTTATGGGCTTGATCGTCCTACTGGCAGGTTGCGTATTCGCCTTTGCATGGTTTACTGCGGAGTATTAGGTAGTTCGCGATAGGGCACATCGTGCAATGGGCATTTCCAGACCCAAAAACCTGCTAGTCGGACGTTAGCTAACAGAGGTCGAGCGTCGAAAACCTAGCCACACCATCAGATCGACTGTCTCGTCAAACGTCATTTGGTATTGACCAGCAGCACTGAACGTGGCGAAGCTCGTTACTAGACCATCGGAACAATTCTTGCGCAAGGACGCAACAAATAATTGGCTTGTTGCCACTTTTCCACAGTAGTAGTTATTACAACGAAGCTTGACAAACGTTCGTGTCACACCCCGCCGCTATCCTCCCCCACATGGAGCACACAGCGCAGGACATCGCAGCTTGGATGATCGACGAGATCAAGAAGGATGGCGGCTACGTCGAGCACGAGTGGGTCTCGTCTGAGATCGCGGAGCGGTTCGGCAAGGACTGGGACTACTACAGCGAGAACGGCAACCCTGCCGTCGACCCGCGCATCCTGAAGGAGTTCCGCAAGCAGCACGGCGGGACGATCGAGTGGGACAAGAGCGCGAAGAGCTGGTCACTCATTTAATAGAACTAACGCGGCAGTGGCCGCAAGGAACAACTGAATATGGCAAACCAAGATAGGAAAGTCGCCTACGTTAAAGAGAAAGTGCGTGTCGTTTCGGATGGCCCGCTTTCACGCCAAGCAAAGATCAGCATCGGCGGAATTGGCATACCGGCATACAAGGCGACCATCACGCTCGAAGCTGACGCGATGGCTCGCATAGTGATCGAAGCTCCAGTTGATCGGTTAGATGTCGTCGCCCTGCAGCGAGACACAGAGATCAAGCTGATCAATGGGGACGCCGCATGAACGCCACCCAAACCCACGACTCCCCCGTTCGTCACGACCCAGCCTCCCAGTGCGGACGCATCCTCCGCCACCTTAAGCAGCATGGTCGCGTCACGAACATCGAGCTTGTGCAGAACTTCCGCATCCTCCGTGGCAGCGAGCGGATGCGTGAGCTGAAGTCTGAAGGCCACGAGATCCGAAGCGTTCGCCTCAACCGCACGACGTGGGTTTATATATACGAGGGTGAAGCGTGATGAGCCGGGAGATTAAGTTTAGAGCGTGGGACAAAGAAAAGAAGATATGGGTTACGAATGGTGAAATAGAGTATTCTCTATCCGAAGCTGATGTCGTTGTTTGCCCAAATACAATCGAACATATTGGCGACTCAACCCACGACATGTATGTTTCCGGCAGGTTCGAAGTCGTTCAATACACCGGCCTAAAGGACAAAAACGGCATCGAGATATACGAGGGGGACATTTGCAAAGTGAACAAATGGCCTGAAGAAGAAAGTGAATTAAGGATTGTAACCTATAATGCGCCCAGCTTCTGGCTTGCTAAAACTTTAGAGGACAAAGTAGACGTAGATTTATTCAGTACGCCAGGCACATATGAAGAAGTAGTTGGCAACATCTACGAGAACCCTGGACTGCTAAAGGCTGGTGATGTCTGAGCGTCCCATCCCCCACGAGAATCTGATGTCCACCGCCCGCTACTCGCTCACCCGAGCCATCGAGCTGCTACCCACCCGTGACCGAATCAGTGACACTGAGCTGGCGAACTTAGCAGAGACTGCCGACGACATGATGACGACGCTCGCCACGCTCGGCCAAGCCGTCAAGGACGAGCAGGCACGGAGGTCACAGCGATGACCGGCCTCGCACTGCTCAGCACAGTCGCTCTTGGCCTGTTCATTCTCACGCTACAGATCGTGGCACGCATGATTTGGTAGCACAGTGTGGATAACTTAGCGCGAATTAGTATTGCAAAATAGAACGCTTTCACTCATAGTAAAAGCGGGAGACAACAGTTGACCATGAACCAAGAACTTTCACAATTTGAGCTTCATTATGAAAAGACGCCCATGCGCCCTGCGTTCCTCAAGTTCACAGGTATACACCGAACTATCGAGCGCGGTCGTAAGCGCCATCAGCAGATGAAGCTCATTGCATCCTCGTTCAAAAGGATGCACAAGAAGTAGTTCTATCAAGCGCGCGATGCTGATAACGACGTACGCCCCAGACGTAACCGGGGCTGCGACCGGAGATGATAACTCCCGCCAAGATTACGAGGTTGACAGCCCATTCAGGTGACGGCAACTCATCCGGCCTATCGACACCTTTGAACTTCGTTATTAGCTTCGTGCGCTTGATATAGCTCACCAAGTAGTAGTGGTTGCTCGTTCGCGACCGGGTAAGGATTGAAGGGCAGCCAAAAGGGAGACCTGCGGCATTGTGCGGCTTTCGAGCCAATCACCTGCGCGGGCCAGTTCAATCCGGGAAGCGACGGCCAGGACGGCAGTAGTCCATCCCAGGCAACCACTCGCAATGATCCACCACCTCTGTGCGCTATGCGAGGGCGCACAGAGACCCAGTTCTATAGCTGAGGCACCTGAGCTGTAGAACTGGACGCAGGAGCTTGACTCGTGCGTCGTACCTTCCACAAACACACCCAAAACCGCCGGCCTATCGATCCTTGGAATTCCACCTCCTTTGTCGGCGGCCAAGCCTGCTCACTGAGCGCTACATATCAAACTCCCTCCTTGCATTGGATTGATCCGTAGTCCACCACGTTCAGTGGGCCAGCTTGGCTTACAGGAGATAACAACTAAACAGGAACCACCGCATGTCACTGAATCACGAAGTCCCACATCACATTGACCACCTAGCCGACACGGTGGACTTGCGGCCTGTCATCGCATCACTGGCAGTACAGCTTGCATTCGAGGACATGTATCAGGAAGAGCAGGAACGCTTGATCACGCGACCTGAGTTGATCGCGAACATGGAGGCGTTGGCACCGGTGATCTTGCAGCGAGGTACGGCGTAATGGACCAGGAGCTATTTGGACTGTGCAAGGAGGTGTATGAGTTAACCGGATGGCAGTCAAAGAACAACGATTGGATCGTTTACTGCAGTGATGACTTTGACGATAAGACTGAGGAAGTTACAATCCGTCTCCAGTCATCGATACATGACGACTTTATAAATGATGCGAAACGCGTAGCACCTGTGTACACCTCAGACTATCTACTTGCAACGCTTCCTAGGGTCATCGATCTTGATGATGGAGAGCGACGTTTGACGCTACAACCCATGGGAACAATAGGTAACTGGGATGCCTCGTATGACCTAGTCGATGTAGCTGACGACTCTCGTTTCGATAGCTTCGACCGCTCACCTGTGAAAGCACTTCTCAAACTAACCCTAGCCCTTGCAGAGGCAGGTGAGCTGTCATGACCGAGCGCTTCGACCCCACCACTGAGCAGTACGAACTCCTCTCCCCTCGTGACTGCTATGCCGAACTGGACAGCAGCGAGAAGCGTGACCTACGTGCGCATCTGAGCCGCGTGGTCATGGCGAACCTAGCGATCATCAGTGAACTCACGGACATGCTGGTAGTCGATGGTGAAGAGAACAAGAGTCGGCGCAAGCCGATCACTCTGCCGGAACACTGGTTGGAGAGTCCGTCGTGAAGAAGATCGTCATTGCTTTCGACTGCGACGGGACTCTGCTCAACAACACCAAACAGCAGATGATCGCGAACGAACGTGTGCGGGCGGGACTCATCTGGATGTCGAGCATGAAGAACACACACATCGTCGTCTGGTCAGGTGGAGGCGAGATATACGCACGCCAAGTCGCCGCAGCACTTGGCGTCGCTTCCTACGTCGACAGCTACGCAGGTAAGAACCCTCAGCGCACTGTTGGAGTCACCGAGACAGCAACTAGGCACGTCTTTAAACCGGACATCGTTCCTGATCTTGCCATCGACGACATCCAAGACTGCGACCTCGGCGTGCTCAATCTGATTGTGAGAGAGAAGTAGTGAGCTATCCGATTCCACTGGAGAGCGACGAACAACATACATTCACCGAGTGGTTGAGCATGGTCGCATTGCGCTTCACATCTGTACCGAACTCAACGTGGACCAAGAGTCATCGGCAGAAGGCTATGAACCACTTCACTGGGCTTCGAGCCGGCTTCCCCGATCTCATAGTGCTCATCCCACCTGAGCGGTCACGTGACGGCGAGGGCTACCTGATAGCCGTGGAGATGAAACGACGGCAAGGCGGGAAGATCTCGGATGTGCAGAAGGGATGGCTCAAAGCTCTGAACAAGGTAGATAAGCACGTCGTAGCCACTGTCGCACGCGGCGCAGATGAGGCGATCGATTTCATCCTGGGGTACATCAAACCGGTACCGGGGATGAGGGACCCGTTCTAGCGAATCGCGAGCAGACCGCTGTGTCCATCCGGACTCAGCGCCATTCTCACGATTGGAAGCACATGACCACCATCAAGGGCGTCCTCATCCCCGCTGCTGAAGACACTGCCATCGAACTCGTCGAGATCGAGCGCGGCAACTACAAGGATTTTCAGAAGTACGTCGGAGGCATCTTCGACGCAGTGAACCTGTTCAACCCCGACTGCTCGGTCTTCGTTCATGACGAGGGCCTCATCTTGGGACACGAACTCAACCGGCGCGGCACGCTTCTGTGCTGGGTGCACAACGTGCTCTACAAGGACGCGCAGCAACCACTCGTCGGGGATGTTCTCCTCGTCGGCAGGCCGGATGAGGAGGGCGACACCCTTGGGTGCCCCCAGGAGTTGATCGACCTACTCATGAACACCGAGCAGTACCGCTATGAAGTGCTCAACCACGGTGAGACTCAGTGGGCGGGGAACGGCGTTCGCTACGACAACTGGGTCGACGCCTACAACGGCGGTCTGGCACTGGCCCAGCGTTGGAGACTCGTAAACCACGTGCGGGTGACCGCTGCCTGATCGTTCGAGAACAACAAACCCCGGCTCTTAACTGAGCCGGGGTGTTTTCTAGCTACATAAAGTGGAAAAGTCCCGCATCTCCGAGCTTGTGGCTCAAGAAGATGCGGGACCGACTAGTAGGGATGGGAGTGAACTCATGATCAGTCCGTCGAGGGGCGATACCCCTTACGCCTTCCGCGAAGCTGGTCGAAGTGGACGAACTTGTCCTCCGATACTAGTTTCGCGAATTCGGCGGCGGTGGAGTAGACCTCTTTGGACGTGCCGTCAGCGAATCGGTATTCGAGCGTGACCAGGTTGCCGACGACCTTCAAGGCCTTCAACTCTTCCTGTGTCGCGTCGAACTGCCGCGCCTCTTCGTGGTTCGGATGACGAACGACGACGTTGACGACTTCTTCGTCGGAGATAACCGCGCCGGTTAGGTCACTGGTTCTGATCTGCTGATACCCGATTGTTCTCACCAACTTCTATCTAGTGCGATGCGCTAACCGGTCGGCTAGACATTGCCCTATTAATGACACAGTTGATATTTCAAGTAAAGACCAAAAGTTTTATAATAGAGGTAGATGACCAGCGGCTTTAACCTCGACGCCTACCTAGCAGCATCCACCCAAGCGAGTGGCGTTCCGTTGAAGGTCAAGCATCGCAGGACTCTTGTGAGCATTAGACGACTGCTCCGCCAACCGAACTAGTTGTGTACTCATATCGGCGGGTCAACCCGATACTTAAGTGTCCACATGGAATCGTGATCGCCGTTTCGGTGATAATCTCCATCACTCATCATCTGCACGGCAACCAAGACACTCTCTCGGACATGAAGATCGTTTACGATCCAGGTTAGCTCAACCTCATCCCCTTCAGCGAAATCAACGTCGAGGAAGGTGAATGTTCTATCCAGAACTTTGAGAATCCATTTAAGACCACGTCCCTGCGGGTCAGTGCCGATGCAACGAAACCTAACGACGTCCCCTGGTCGCAAGATCAATCCGGTGTTATAGCCGCTGGCCTGCGTAATACCGTGTGTTTGGTCCGTCACCTGGTTGATGTCTGGATAGTAGTTCAAGTCGGGACCCTTCTCGCTGCGGTATTTAGTGACTAAGTTTCTAAACTCGCCAGATATGCCGTGGACGAGGGATACCTCAAAGGGCAGCAGGTCGCGGCTGTGCATCGCCGGGTTCCTAAAACCCTCAAGTCTGTCCATGTACACGGTGAAGTACTTCTGCTTCCCGAGCGCAGGAGCAAACTTGTCCCACTGGTGATCGATAATGCCCTTGATTTGATAGAACTCGAGGTACGCGATCAGGTCGTCCGATCCAAGAACACCGCGACGTTTGGCCTGATCGGCAGTCCGCTTTGCCTCAAGCTTCTCTATATCGACGTCCTTGTCGGTGCGCCACTCCTCCCCGATCACCTCGCGAATCAGATCCCGTAATACCTGTTCTACGAAGTTGATGGCTTCAGTCGGCTGCACCCGCAAAATGCTACTGGACACCCGCCGCATGGCCTGGCAGGATTGCGCGTCCTGGCCTCTGTGGGGTACATAGCGATACAACATTCGTCCAGGAACAGCACACCCCTGTGCGCTCGACTGACCGCACCCGGTTTGGCCATGCCGGTGCCCCCACCGACCAAAGCACTCACCGTGGTCGAATGATGTGGGGCGATGAACGGCGGCGACGAGATCAACGGGCGATCCTCGGTCAACGTTCCCGCCACGGAGTGAATCGCCGTCACCTCCAACGACTCCTCATCGGTCAACGGCGGCAGTATCCCCGGAAGCCGTTGCGCAAGCATCGTTTTACCGATTCCAGGTGGTCCCGTCAACATGATGTGATGAGCTCCCGCCGCCGCGACTTCGAGAGCCCAACGAGCATCCTGCTGGCCCACGACCTCGCTCATGTCGGGGTACGTCGTGCCGTCGTCGTACACCGCGGGCACTGGATGATCGAGGACCGTCTCACCGCGCAGCCAGGAGACAACCTCCTTCAACGACACCGCGCCGAGAACCTCGATGCCGTCGACGAGACCCGCCTCGGCCAGTGTGGCCAGCGGCACGACAACCCGCTGCCATCCGGCCCGCTTGACCGCCAATACCCCCGGCAGAACCCCACGCACTCCTCGAAGACGACCGTCGAGCGCCAACTCGCCGAGAAATACAGTTTTCTCCAGAGCGCGACGCGGAATCTGTTTGTCCGCGTCGAGAACGGAGAGCGCAAGGGCCAAATCGTAAACCGACCCGACTTTCGGCAGTGTCGCCGGCGACAGAGCGAGTATCACCCGCGAGTCGGGCCACTTGCCGCCCGAATTGCTCACGGCGGCTTTCACTCGATCACGCGACTCGTTCAGCGCCGTATCGGGTAGACCGACCAGGTGGACCGCAGGAAGTCCGCGTCCGATGTCGGCCTCGATCTCCACCACCTGACCGTCGACACCGCTCACCGCGACCGAAAAGGCACGCCCCAGCGCCATCAGAAGGCTCCGCGCAGATGCGAGATCACCGGATCACCCTCGCGGGTCATCAGAATCGCCACGACGTCGAATCTCATGCGAACCCACGGGCTACCACGCTCGTCGAGCCACGCCAACGCCAACCGCCTGATCCGCAACTGCTTCGGGTACGTCACCGACTCTGCAGGCGTTCCGAAACCGGTGCCGGATCGCGTCTTCACTTCGACGAAAACCATGGTGTCGCCATCTTTGGCCACGATGTCCAATTCGCCGTATCGACTGCGCCAATTGCGATCGATCACCTCCATCCCACTGTCGGCTACGTGCAACGCAGCCAGCGCTTCCCCTCGCGCCCCCAATTCCGAATTCGACTTCGACATCGTCGCCCCCCTGCGGTCATCGGTTCGCCGACTGCCGAACCCAGATGCGACTGTGCACCTTCTTAGGAGCGGATTTCTCGCGAACCAGCAGGTCGACAATTGCCCTGTGCACAAACAATGGACCTGTGGACGAACGAGACTTTGCGCCCGCCGAGACGCCGAATATGTCGGACCGATGTGCATTCGGCGGACACAACTGTGCCCCGGTCGCAGACAGGCTACGAGCCTGCGCGCCGGGGCACCGCCGATGTTCTACCGATCGGTGGATGTTCTACCGATCAATGAGCAGCATCGTATGCGTTCTGCACTTCCTGGCTGATACGCCCACGTGCGCTCACGTCGTGCCCGTTTGCACGTGCCCAGGTCCGGATGTCCTGCAGATCCGCCTTACCGCGAGCCTGGCCGCTCGGCGCTTTGCGACCTCGACGGGCAGACACCTTTTCTGCGTGCTCGATCCAGAACGCAAGCTGCTCGTGCAATTCGTTCGCATGCTTCAGGTTCAGATCGATGCGGTACTGGTTGCCGCCTATACCGAATTCTATGGTCTCTCCCTGGCCGTCTTTGATGACGGAGCCGTCGACATCATCGATCATTTGGACGAGTGTCTTGCGCGCCATGTCCGAACCTCTAACAGTGAAGGGAATATGCTGATAATGGCGTTTCTACCACTGAATACTGCCGAATACAAAAGATTCCTGAAATCCACAGTCGGATTTCAGGAATCAAGCGTTGTGAATCAGTCGCTTCTCGAACCAGAATCAATTGGAAAAGCAGTGCAGGCCATTGGATTTCAGCAAATCAATTCATCCAGTACCGTTCATTGCGCAAGTAAGGCCCAGACGACTTGGCCGACGACGAGACACACTGTCGCAGCCCCGATCAACTGTGCGAACATCACCAGCTTCGTGCGGGACCGACGACGACCGACGACGTACATCGCGGACGCAATGAGCAGCAACCATAGTGTCGGTGTCACGTGCGTCTTTACTCGGGGAGCCTGAGGTCGGGCTTTTCCAGCTCTTCGATGTTGACGTCCTTGAAGGTGATCACCCGAACGTGCTTCACGAAACGAGCGGGGCGGTACATGTCCCACACCCAGGAATCGGACATTCGCAGCTCGAAATAGATTTCTCCATCGGCATTGTGCGGGATCAGCTCTACCGAGTTCGCGAGATAGAAGCGACGCTCGGTCTCTACGACGTAGTTGAACTGGCCGACGATGTCTCGGTACTCCCGGTACAGCGAGAGTTCCATCTCGGTTTCGTACTTTTCGAGATCCTCGGCACTCATCGGTTTTCTCTCATCCTGTCCTCATAGCGTGAAAAGCAATCATCGCGCACTCGGCTCGTCGCAGTCCATTCGGCCCGGGGACGGAGCACCCTCTCGCAGCCGACTTCCGGCCGCGGAAACATTGGCGTAGGACATTCGGTGCTCCGCGCACGGCCCAAGCTCCGCCAGCGCGGCTGCATGTGCCTTCGTGCTGTATCCCTTGTGGACAGCGAATCCATAGCCGGGAATGCGCCCGTCCATCTCGACCATCACACGGTCGCGTGAGACCTTCGCCAGAACGCTGGCCGCTGCGATGCACGCCGCTGTAGCGTCACCGCCAATCACGGGCAGTGACGGCGCAGGGAGGCCGGGCACCCTGAAACCGTCGGTCAGCACGTAGCCAGGCGTCATTCCGAGACCTGCGACCGCGCGCCGCATTCCCTCGATATTGGCAACATGCACGCCGATTCGATCTACTTCCTCGGCTTCGATGAACACCACACACCATGCGCGTGCCCACCGCTTGATCTTCGGGAAGAGCTCCTCCCGACGCCTCTCGGTCAGCTTCTTGGAATCGTCGAGGTCGGCGAGCGAAGCGTACGGTTTGGGGCCCAATACGCAGGCCGCGACCGTCAGCGGTCCGGCACACGCCCCTCGTCCGGCCTCGTCGACCCCGGCGACGGGTCCGAGGCCGTTTCGGTCGAGGGCAGATTCCATCGTTCGCAGGCCCGACGACCTGCGAATCACAGGCCGAGGCGGCCACGGCGGGCGGCCACGCACACGACTGTTGGTACCGGTCATCGCTGCGCCCCGGCTCACTGCCCCTGAATGTCCGGCGAATCGAGGGTGCCGAAGCGCGAGGGCGGCAGCGCGATGAGGAATGCCTTGCCGATGACATTGTCGACCGGAACGGTGCCCATCAGCTCGTCCGTCACATGAAACCGTGAGTCGGCCGAGTTGCTGCGGTTGTCGCCCATCACCCAGAGGTTCCCCTCGGGCACGGTGACGGCCGAGAAACACCGACCGGATTTCAATTCGGTGTCACACGTCAGAACATCGGGCGTGAACGGAAAGTCCATCTGTATGTACGGCTCGTCGAGTGGCTTACCATCCACGAGCACCCTGCCCTGCTCGTCGCAGCACTCGACAGTCTGTCCACCGGTGGCGATCACACGCTTGACCAAATCGTTCTCGTCGGGAGCAACAATTCCGATGAGAGAACCCACCTCCTGCGCACCACGAACGACTGCATTCGACGAGCGCGTGGACACGAACTCACTGTTCCACGAGTCCGGTCCGCGGAACACCACGACGTCACCGGGCTGTGGATCTCCGAAGTGGTATCCGATCTTCTCCACGACTATCCGGTCACCCGTACATCCTGCACAGCCGTGCAGGGTCGGCTCCATCGATTCCGACGGAATGAGGTAGACGCGGGCGATGAACGTCTGCAGAAGGAAGCTCAGAACCAGAGCAACCAGGATCAAGATGGGCAGTTCACGCCAGAAAGATCGGGGCTTCTTCTCACGACGCCTGGTCTCGACGTCCTCGCTGTGCGAGTCGGACCGGCCGTGAGGATCCTGCAGGGAATCTGACACCGCACCAGATTAGCTGCACGCTCTGGAACGACAAGCGCCGCACCGACCGTGACGGTCGATGCGGCGCTCGAGTACGACGCTGGAGGTAACGCTGCTCTCAGCGCTTTTCCTTGATCTTGGCAGCCTTGCCACGCAGATCGCGAAGGTAGTAGAGCTTTGCGCGTCGGACGTCACCGCGGGTGAGGACGTCGACCTGCGCGATGTTCGGGCTGTGGACCGGGAAGGTGCGCTCGACACCGACGCCGAACGAGACCTTGCGAACGGTGAAGGTCTCCCGGACGCCACCACCCTGGCGACGGATGACGACGCCCTTGAAGATCTGCACGCGCTCCTTAGAGCCTTCGATAACCTTGACGTGCACGTTGAGCGTGTCGCCGGGGCGGAAATCAGGAATGTCGCTGCGCAGCGACTGCTTGTCCAAGAAGTCCAGAGTGTTCATAGGTAGGGCCATCCTTGCGTTCTTCGCACGAGTAGAGGAACCGAGCGGCACCACGACTTCGTGGCACTCGGCTGGTTCGTACTCCGATTAGGTCTGCGCCTGGTACAGGCAACCCGTCCATCATGCCAGATCACCCGGCAGGTCGCGAAATCGCGTCGGTGGTCGGCGACGGGTCGACAGGAGCAGGCGCCGCGTGGACAGTCCTGTCGAGCTCGTCCTCGGTGGCAGTCAGCACATGGTCGAGGTTCGGCTTGCCCGCAACGAGATCCTGAATGTAGATCTTGATTCGAATCGCAGGCCGTCTGATGGTTCGCTCACGCCGGAGCGCACGCTCCATCTTCTTCGGTCGTAGCGTGTACCTCCACCGCGCCCACGGCGCACCGGGCCGGCTCAGTCGCACAGCACCGACAACGAGAATCGGAGCGAAGAACAACCCGATCAAACCGCTCCAGATCTTTCCTTTGAGCAGCACGACCGCACACAACCCCAGGTGCCCGAACGCCAGTGCCACTAGCGCGAACCTCATCAGCGGATCCGGGTCACGCCTGATGTCGGTGACGTTCAGTAGCTCCAGCGGGTGGAAGCCGAGCAGGAGTAGTCCGGTCCCTGCGACGGCGACGAACACCGCATCGACCGATGCCCTCCCCTGCTCCGACCAGTAGACGTCCTTCAGGTAGAAGATCAGCGCAAATTCGTCCAGCACGAGTGCCGAGCCGACTCCGAAGAGCGCAGCGAGCACTGCACCGGTCTCCTGGGTCCCGTCTTCGAACACCGCGATGAGCGAAATACCGGAGACGAGCATCAACACGATTCCGAACACCACGTGATGGATGTGCTGCCCACCCGGCGTGATGTTGCCCGGCCACCACTTCACTTGGGCCCGAATCATTCTGACGCTCAGACGTATCAGCAGGAAGCCTCCGAGGAACCCCAGTAGGAAGCACAGCAGAGGCAACCGTCCGTGCGCGATGATCTCGTGATCCAGCCATCTCACGCCGGCATCCAAACCTTTCCGACCCCGCCGATTCCAGTCGAACCCCGAAGAGCTCCGAGCCTACTTGCCGAACCCTGCCTTCCGTAGCGCGTCGGCCATCGAACCGCCCGCGGGCGCGCTTGCCTGCTTGCTTCGATTGTCGCGGCCGGATCGGTTTTCGCCACGCGGCCCGCTCTGCTGACGACGATTCTCGCCACCGGTGCGGGGCTTGTCCTTCGCGGTAGCACCCGGTTCGTCGTCGAGACGCAAGCTCAGCCCGATGCGCTGACGCGGGATATCGACCTCCATCACCTTCACCTTGACGACATCACCGGACTTGACCACCTCGCGGGGATCCTTCACGAAGTTGTGCGACATGGCCGACACGTGAACGAGCCCGTCTTGGTGCACACCGACATCGACGAATGCCCCGAAGGCAGCGACGTTGGTGACGACGCCCTCGAGCGTCATACCCGGACGCAGGTCGGCCACCTTCTCGATTCCGGCCGCAAACGTGGCGGTCTTGAATTCCGGTCGCGGATCTCGACCCGGCTTCTCGAGCTCCGAGATGATGTCGGTGACGGTCGGAACGCCGAATCGGTCGTCGGCGAACTGCTCTGGCTTCAGCGACCGCAGCAAAGAGCTGTTGCCGATCACCTCGCGTACGCCGACGCCGGCGGAGTCGACGATGCGCCGAACGACCGGATACGCCTCGGGGTGCACGCTCGATCGATCGAGCGGATCCTCGCCGCCGGAGATACGAAGGAATCCCGCACACTGCTCGAACGCCTTCGGGCCGAGTCGTGCCACGTCCTTGAGCTTGGTCCGGCTGGAGAACGGCCCGTGCTCGTCGCGATGCGCGACGATGCTCTCCGCCAGCGAGCCTGCGATGCCGGAGACCCTCGACAGCAGCGGGACGGACGCGGTGTTGACGTCGACGCCGACAGCGTTCACAGCGTCTTCCACCACCGCACCGAGGGACCGAGCGAGCAAAGACTCCGAGATGTCGTGCTGGTACTGGCCGACCCCGATGGACTTCGGATCGATCTTCACCAGTTCGGCCAGCGGATCTTGGAGACGTCGTGCGATGGACACTGCGCCGCGGATCGAAACGTCGAGCTCGGGCAGCTCGCTCGACGCGTACGCCGACGCCGAGTACACCGAGGCTCCTGCTTCGGACACTACGATCTTCGTCAAGCCGGCCGCCGGGTACTTCGCGATGAGTTCCGCAGCCAGTGAATCGGTCTCGCGCGAGGCCGTGCCGTTGCCGATGGCGATGAGTTGCACCGAATGCTTCGCCGCCAGCGCTGCCAGTGTTGCCAGCGCCTGATCCCATTTACCCTGCGGCTTGTGTGGATAGATCGTGTCGTAGTCGACCACCTTGCCTGTCGAATCCACGATGGCGACCTTGGTTCCGGTGCGGAATCCGGGGTCCAGGCCCATCGTCGCCCGATTCCCGGCGGGCGCTGCGAGAAGCAGGTCCTTGAGGTTCGAGGCGAATACGTCGACGGCATCCTTTTCGGCGGACTGACGGAGCCTCATGCGAACGTCGATCGCCATCGTGACCAGAAGTTTGGTCCGCCACGCCCACCGAACTGTGTCCAACAACCAACGATCGGCCGGACGGCCGCGGTCCGCGATGTCGAATTTGGCGGCGATTCGACCCTCGTAGATCGTCGGAACTCCAGGAACCGGCTCGTCCTGGTCGGGTTCGAGGCCCAAGGAGAGCACTTCTTCCTTTTCGCCGCGCAACGCCGCGAGGATGCGGTGCGACGGCAGGGATGTGAACGGTTCCGAGAATTCGAAGTAGTCGGCGAATTTTGCGCCCTCGTCCTCTTTGCCTTTACGGACCGTCGAGGTCAGCTTTCCCCGCGTCCACATCAACTCACGCAGCTCCCCGACGAGGTCTGGATCTTCGGCGAAGCGTTCGACGAGGATGGCGCGCGCACCGTCGAGCTGTTCGGCGTCGTAGCCGGCGGGATCGGTGTTCGGATCCGAGATCAGGGCGTCCGCGACAGGCTGGTGTCCTGCTTCACGAGCGATCTGCGCTTTGGTCCGCCGCTTGGGCTTGAAGGGGAGGTAGATGTCCTCGACTCGCGCCTTGGTCTCGGCGAGCATGAGCGACTGCTCGAGTGCATCGTCGAGTTTGCCCTGGGCACGGATGGATTCGATCACGGCATCGCGCCGCTCGTCGAGTTCACGGAGGTAGCGCAACCGTTCCTCGAGGTGACGCAACTGAGCGTCATCGAGCATTCCGGTCACTTCCTTGCGGTACCGCGCGATGAAGGGGACCGTCGAACCGCTGTCGAGCAGATCCACGGCAGCAGCCACCTGGCCCTCGCGAACATCGAGTTCCTCGGCTATGCGCTTGTTCACAGTTTTCAGAGCACTCGTCACGGCGCACGACCCTACAGCTAGGCTGTGACACGAAGTTCGACGGACCAGAGTGGGAGACCTCGAAATGTCCAGGCCGATGCAAGTCCTGGCAGTTTCGTGTGCGGCCCTCGTCGCTGCGGTAGCAATTCTGTTCTCCGGATGTAGCGTTCCCGACGATTCCCCGAGCAGCATGACTGCCAGCACCACCGAGTCACCGTTTCCCGACACGGACACCGTCGCCGATCTCGACCTCGGCGCGCGCATCCCAGAGGCTGTTGGATCGGCCGTCGGTCGCGGTGCGCAAGTAGACTTCGCCCTTCTCGACCGCCGGACCGGCGACTACTTCGCGAGCGGAGACACCGAACAGGTCGAGACCGCATCGGTGTCGAAACTCTTCATCGCCGACGATGTGCTGCGCGGCGCGGAGATAGCCGGGGTGCCGGTGTCCGCGGACGACTTGGAATCGATCGCGTCGATGCTGAGATCCTCGGACGACAACGCCGCGAACACTCTTTGGTACAAGTACGGTGGCATCGACATCATCAACCGCGTTACCGAGCGCTACGGCCTCACTGCTACGGCGCCCCCGTGGGACGGTCTCTGGTGGAACACCACGACCTCGGCGGCAGAACTCGTTGCGTATTACTCGAGACTGCTCGACGGCGTCGGCGGTCTGTCGCCTGCGTCGACGGCAACCATGATCGGATTTCTGCGCGAGTCGAGCCCTGTTGCAACGGACGGATACCAGCAGCATTTCGGAATCGTCGACGGACTTCCCGCCGAACCCGTCCGAGCCGTCAAACAGGGCTGGATGTGCTGTATCGCCGATCGCTGGATACATCTGTCCACCGGAACGATCGGCGTCGACAACCGGTACATCGTCGCGTTGATCTCGCGCGAGGAGATTCACTACGAGGACGACATGGACAACTACCCGGACACAGCGGTGGTCGACGTGACCGACGACAGTAGCGCTCGGCACGCACGGGACACCCTGACGGGTTTCGTGAACATGCTGTTCCCCGATGGTCTGATCGACTAGTCCTGCAACAGATCCGGCCGTCGTTGCTCGGTACGTTCCAACGACTGCCGCGCGCGCCATGCTGCGATACGAGCGTGATCCCCCGACAGCAGAACGTCGGGGACGGCGAGGCCACGCCACGTCGCCGGACGGGTGTAACTCGGACCTTCCAACAGACCGTCGGAGAACGAGTCCTCTCGATGAGACTGTTGATTGCCGAGAACCCCTGGCAGTAGCCGGACGACGGCCTCGCTCATGACAAGTACGGCGGCCTCGCCGCCGATCAGAACGTAGTCTCCGATGCTGACTTCCTCGACCCGAACACGAGTTGCTGCGTCGTCGAACACACGCTGGTCGATTCCTTCGTACCGACCGCAGGCGAACACCAAATGCTCCTCGCGCGACCATCTTTCAGCAACGCGCTGGGTGAACGGCACGCCCGCCGGGGTGGGTACCACCAGCAGCGACTCGGCGGTGAGGACATCGTCGAGCGCGTCGCCCCATACCGTCGGCTTCATCACCATGCCAGGCCCACCGCCGTACGGGGAATCGTCGACGGCCTTGTGCACGTCCTGGGTCCAGGAACGTAGATCGTGGATGCCGAGCGACACAAGGCCCTTGTCGATCGCCTTGCCCAGCAGGGCAGTGCGCAGTGGGGCGAGATATTCGGGAAAGATCGTGACTACATCGAGTTTCACGTTTGTCTACTCCGGGTCCAGCAGACCTTCGGGCGGATCGATGACAACGACACCGTCGGCCAGTGATACCGAAGTGACGATGGCTGCGACGAACGGTACGAGTATTTCCGCGCGGGACCCATCGGTGGGCCGAATCGACAGCAACTCCCCCGCTGCAGAATGCAGAACCTCGCGAACTACGCCGACGTCGGTGCCATCCAGCAGCCGAACCGTCAAGCCTTCCAATTCATGATCGTAGAACTCGTCCGGATCCTCCGACGGAGGCAGATCATCCGATTCGACGACGAACAGAGTGCCGCGCAACGCATCTGCCTCGGCACGGTCGTCGATTCCTTTCAGACGCAGCAGAAGCCGCCCGGAGTGATCCCGGGCGGCTTCTACCGTGTATGCGACGGTGTCGGTCTGCGTCCGAGGTTTCCGTCCACGAAGGACAGCTCCGACAGCAAAACGCTGTTCGGGGTCGTCGGTGCGAACATCGACGACGACTTCACCTTTGACGCCGTGTGACTTCGCCACACGGCCGACAACGAGCTCCATGTACTTCTCTACTGATCGGTGTCGACGACGTCGACGCGAATTCCGCGTCCGCCGATTCCGGATACGAGCGTGCGCAACGCGGTTGCCGTGCGGCCTCCGCGGCCGATCACCTTGCCGAGATCGTCGGGATGCACATGCACCTCGACGGTGCGCCCACGGCGTCCGGTGATCAGTTCGACGCGAACGTCGTCAGGATTGGCGACGATACCGCGAACGAGATGTTCGACGGCGTCGGCGACAACGGCACTCACTTCTCAGCAGCCTCGGCGGCCGGCGTCTCTGCCGTCTCGGTAGCAGCGGCGTCGTCGGCCTTTGCAGCGTCATCGGCCTTTGCAGCGTCGTCGGCCTTGGGAGCCTTCTTCTTCTTCGCCGTGGTGGCGTCACCGAGCGGTTCGGCGTCGGCCTGAGCCAGCGCAGCGTTGAAAAGATCGAGCTTCGAGGGCTTGGCCTCGGCGACACGCAAGGTGCCTTCCGAACCCGGCAGACCCTTGTACTTCTGCCAGTCACCGGTGATCTTGAGCAGTGCCTCGACCGGCTCGGTCGGCTGCGCGCCGACGTTCAGCCAGTACTGAGCGCGCTCGGAGTCGATGTCGATGATGCTCGGGTCCTGCTTGGGCTCGTACTTGCCGATGGTCTCGATCGCACGGCCGTTACGGCGGGTGCGAGAGTCGGCGATGACGATGCGGTAGTGCGGTGTGCGGATCTTACCGATTCGCATGAGCTTGATCTTGACAGCCATGAAAAATGAAGCCTTTCGAGTTGGTCACGTCGCAATTCTGCGGTGCGCGTGGACTGCGCACCCGGTTTTGCGTTGATGGGTGTTGTGACCGCCGTTCGGTACGTAACCGGTGGACGGGCGAACAGCGTCCCATTGTGCCAGACGATCGATACCGACAGTTAATCGGATGTCACGACACCAGCAGGACAGCGAGCGCCGGCAAGGTGTTGTTGACCGAATGCGCAACGGTGGACGACGCAACCGATCCTGATCTCATCCGGGCGATCCCGATGGCCAGCCCGCCCCATACGAGCACCACGAACCGCCACCCTTCGCGGTGCCAGAGTGCGAACAGGACTGCGGTCACGACCAGCACGACCCATTTGTTGCCCAACCATGCGAACCGTGTCAGCCGGAGTGATGTCGCTCGACGTTCGAGCGCGCCCCACACCATGCCGCGAAACATGATCTCCTCGCAGAACGGAGCGCCGAGCCAGATCCAGAGTGCGAGAACGATCTTCCACGGCAGTGGGATGCCGAATAGACCAGCGAGCGGCGCTTGGTCATCGAGATCCGTCTGCGCGAGCACGACGAGCGCGAGAACGATCCCGCCGCCGAGTGCGACCGCGCCCCAGGCGAACCCCGATTTGAGTTGACTGCCGAATTCCGTCGACGACGTCGGTAGGCCGAAATCCACGACGGGGCCGTTGCCTCGATAGAAGCTGAACAGCATGGACACAAGCATCGCGACCAGGCTCGGCATCATGATCGCCAGCACGTAGACGCCGGTGATATCGGTGTCCACAACGAGTGGCAACACGAGGAATCCTGCGAGGTTGAGCAGCAGCACGGCCCCAGCCGCAGGGATCCCCCACCGCTGCCCTGGACGACGCCGGGACGCGGCGACCTCTGCGCGCCAGTACCCGTCGGACAGACCCGACGTCGGGTGATGCACCGGGTTCATGGGCGCCATTCCGGCCCAACTCGGCGGGTGTTCGTGGTCGGGCGAGTCCGACGGCGTCATCGCGACCGTCGCGGCACACCGCGCAGCACGATCACATCGGGCGTGGACAGAACGTCGGGGCCGGTGCGGGGATCGACGGAGTAGACCAGAAGGTCTGCCGGGGCGCCGTGCTCGATGCCTGGCCACCCCAGCCAGGATCGTGCGCTCCAGCTCGCTGCACCGAGCGCCTCCGTCGCGTTCATCCCGATCCGGGTGAGTGCGTCGACCTCGTCGGCGATGCGCCCGTGACGGATCGATCCACCTGCATCGGTCCCCGCAAAGATGGGCACCCCTGCATCGTGCGCCCGCCCGATGGTCTCGGCAACCCTGCCGTGCAACTCCCGCATGTGCCGGGCGTACACCGGATACTTCGTCGCCGACGCCGCAATGTCGGGGAATGTCTCGATGTTGATGAGCGTCGGAACCAGCGCAGTACCGTGCGAGACCATCATCGTGATGGTCTCGTCGGTCAGTCCCGTGCCGTGCTCGATGCAGTCGATACCTGCTTCGATCAAACCGGGCAGCGCGTCCTCGCCGAACACATGGGCGGTGACCCGCGCCCCCTCGGCATGGGCCGCATCGATCGCGGTCCGCAGGATTTTGTCGTCCCAGAGCGGTCGCAGGTCGCCCACGCTGCGATCGATCCAGTCACCGACGAGCTTGACCCAGCCGTCACCCATACGGGCCTGCTGTGCAACAGCATCCGGCAGTTGCGACTCGTCCTCGATGTCGATGGCGAGTCCAGGGATGTACCGCTTGGGCGAGGCGATGTGCCGGCCGGCTCTGATGATCCGCGGAAGATCCGGGTGATCGTCGAGTTCGCGGGTGTCGACGGGCGATCCGGCGTCACGCAGCAGTAGCGCCCCGACGTCGCGTTCGATCTCTGCTTGCGCGATGGCACCGGAGAGATCCTCGTGACCGCCACCGTATTTGATGCCGACGTGGCAATGCGCGTCCACCAGTCCCGGGAGGATCCAACCGTCCTCGGCCACGACCTCGGCACCGGGCACGGGTTCGAGCGAGATGACGCCATCCCGTATCCACAGTTCGACGGGGCTGCCCGAGGGCAGGACTCGGCCCCGGATCAGGTAGGAGTCCGCCACTTGGCCTACTTCTTCGGCAACTTCAACTGAGACAGGTCGATGCCTTCGAGCCCGGGCGGCATTTGATCGAGACCTTTCGGCATTCCGGACAGGTCCGGCATCCCTGCTGGCATGCCACCGGGCATACCCGGGAAGCCTCCGCGGATCTTGGGCTGCGTCGGGCCACGACCGCCCTTCTTGCCCTTCTTGCCCTTCTTGCTGCGAATCTGCTTGCGTGCGCCGGGCATTCCCATACGGCCGGCCATCGCAGACATCATCTTGCGAGCCTCGAAGAAGCGGTCGACGAGTTGGTTGACGTCGGAGACCTTCACACCGGATCCGTTGGCGATGCGCAAGCGCCGGGACGCATTGATGATCTTGGGATCGGTACGCTCCTGCGGCGTCATACCGCGGATGATGGCCTGAACCCGGTCGAGCTGCTTCTCGTCGACGTTGGCCAGTTCCTTCATCTGTCCTGCACCGGGCAGCATGCCCAACAGATTGCCGATCGGCCCCATCTTTCGAACGGCCATCATCTGCTCGAGGAAGTCGTCGAGGGTGAGTTGGCCGGAGCCGATCTTGTTGGCGGTGGCCTCGGCCTGCTCGGCGTCGAAGTGCTGCTCGGCCTGCTCGATGAGGCTGAGTACGTCACCCATTCCGAGGATGCGGCTGGCCATACGGTCAGGGTGGAAGACATCGAAGTCTTCCAGCTTCTCACCGGTCGACGCGAACATGATCGGCGCACCGGTGACTTCACGGACGCTCAATGCGGCGCCACCACGCGCGTCACCGTCGAGCTTGGTCAGTACGACGCCGGTGAAGCC
Source organism: Rhodococcus sp. FG69 (assembly GCF_057808915.1). Lineage (NCBI taxonomy): Bacteria > Bacillati > Actinomycetota > Actinomycetes > Mycobacteriales > Nocardiaceae > Rhodococcus > Rhodococcus sp. FG69. The sequence continues at coordinate 43,982 of NZ_JBMDIX010000019.1, forward strand.
GACGCCGTCACGGAAGGCCTGCGCTGTACTGACAGCATCCTGGCCGACCATCGCGTCGAGTACGAACAGGGTTTCATCGGGTTCCACCGCGTCGCGGATACCCGCGGCCTGATTCATCAGCTCGGTGTCGATACCGAGGCGACCGGCCGTGTCGACGATGACGATGTCGAACTGCTTGCTGCGTGCTTCTGCGACACCGGCGCGCGCGACCTCGACCGGATCCGCAGCCGAGACACCGAGCGCGTTCTCGCCCCCGCCGATGGATGTGCCCGGATGTGGCGCGAACACTGTTGCGCCCGCACGCTCTCCGACGATCTGCAACTGACTGACCGCCCCTGGGCGCTGTAGGTCGCAGGCAACGAGCAGTGGCGTATGACCTTGATCGCGCAGCCACTTGGCGAGCTTTCCCGCCAGGGTGGTCTTACCCGATCCCTGCAATCCCGCAAGCATGATCACGGTGGGAGGCGTCTTGGCGAACGTCAGCCGCCTGGTCTCGCCACCGAGAATCCCCACGAGTTCTTCGTTGACGATCTTGACGACTTGCTGAGCGGGATTGAGGGCCCCGGAGACCTCGGCACCCTTCGCCCTGGTCTTGATGCGCGTGATGAACTCGCGGACGACCGGCAGCGCCACGTCCGCCTCGAGCAACGCGAGTCTGATCTCGCGGGCCGTGGCATCTATGTCGGCACCGGAGAGACGGCCCTTGCCCCGCAGGTCCTTGAGGGTTCCGGTCAACCTGTCGGAAAGGGATTCGAACACCGATTGCACTCCTGAGCCGATAGAGAGTCGAGCCTGTTGGTAAAGCGGAACTTCGGCTCCAGACTAGCGCCCGACGGGTCCGCGCGTGGACAGCGAGGCCCTCCTCAGGCGTTGCGCGCTGCGTCGCTCCACGTGACGGCCGCGCCCCGCGTCGCCAGCCACTCGGTTGGGTCGACCTTCACACCCGAGACATCGTGCACCTCGAAGTGCAGGTGCGGGCCGGTCGACTGGCCGCGGTTGCCGACCGTTGCGATCTGCTGGCCCGCTGTGACGTGCTGCCCCGGCGCCACCGAGAAAGAATCGATGTGTCCGTAGACCGTCTCGGTGCCGTCGGTGTGCAGGACCTTCACCCACAGACCGAAGCCGGACGCAGGCCCTGCGGCCGTGACCTGGCCATCGGCCGCGGCAAGGACCGGGGTACCGATCGGCGCAGCGATGTCGGTGCCACCGTGGTGGGTACCCCAGCGCTGACCGAAACTGGAAGTGAGAACACCTGATACCGGCTGGACGGCCTTGGCCCCGAGAGGCTTCAGCCCTTGCAGGAGATCCTGGGCTGCGGCGCCGACGTCGGGAAGTCCGAAAGCGGCCAGTTCGGGAGTGTTGGGAATCTCGACGCCCGGAGGCAGCTCGAAGTTTTCGGGGAGTGTGATGCCTGCCGGCAGTTCGAATCCGGCAGGGAGCAAGTTCTGGGGAAGCTCGAACGGCAATCCTGCGGCGGGTGCCGCCGGCGGTGGTACCGGCGCCGCCGCGGCGGTGCCGGTACCCATCTGCGCTGCGCCTGCAACGATCGCTCCGGTGGCCGCCACGATCGTGGCGGTCTTCATCCCCGAGTCTCTGGAGGACTCCTTGGCCCGGTGACGTCCGCGCGGAGCGTTCGTATCCGGAGCGTTCGTAGCCGGTGCGGCCGGAACTTCGATGTTCGACCGGCGGTGGGCTCCCACAGTTAGTACCTCATCAGTCGTCGGCGAGGCTTCTGTGACGGCCTGCGTACAGGCGTTCCAGAACCGTTGCGCTCTCGTTCATGTATGTCTCGGTGGCGAGCAACATAACAAAATGATCTCGCCCGAAGACACCGTAACCGAATCTTTATGAAAACTCACATACGTGACCGGCCCGGCACGGTGAACGACGACCTCGCTACGTTCCTTCGGGCTTCTCCGGCGGTTTCGGAGGTTCGGGGGCTGGTACGACCGCAAGGATCGCCCGCTCGATTTCCTCGCGGGTCGTTCGACTGTCCGAACCGCGCAGATCGAGGCAGAACGCATCCACCACCGAGGTGCCGAGTGTTGCGACACGAGCCCATCGAACGTCGGCACCGAGTGACTCCAACGCCGTTGCCAGACGGCACAGGAGCCCGAGACGGTCTTCTGCGCGCAGTTCGAGCACGACCTGCCCAGGATCCGTTCCGTCGAACCACAGCACCCGAGGCGGAGCTTGCGCGTACACGACGGGAACCGAGGAATCGGTCTCGTCGTCCAGCGGTGCCGGCAATGCGTCCTGCTCCTTGGCGTCGAGCATCGCCACGAGATCGAGTTCTCCCGCCTGAGCGCGGATGATTTCCTGTCGCAGCAGACCGGCCTGCGGAGGGGCTCCGAACAGTGGCGCGACAGCGAAGGAGTTGACCGCCGAACCATCGTGACTGCCGAGGGACGCGGACAACACTCGCAGCGAATGCAACGCGAGGACGCCTGCCGCATCGGACAGCAGCCCACGGGTATCCGGCGCGACCACGGTCACCACGTACGTGTGGGAACCATCCGTCGGTTGAAGGTCGACGTGGACGCCGCCCTTCTCGGCGAGAGCCACGTGCGCCGGATCGAGCGGATCGGGCGTCGGCAGTGTCTCCCCCGCCATCACCATGCGGCACCGTCTGACCAACTCGCGAATCAGCGACGCCTTCCAATCGCCCCACACTCCGGGCCCGGTGGCCAAGGAATCGGCTTCGGCCAGCGCGTGGAGGAGTTCGAGTAGCACCGAATCGGCACCGAGCGTAGCGACGACGGTCTCCACGGTCACCGGATCGTCCAGGTCTCGCCTCGTCGCGGTGTCCGGCAACAGCAGGTGATGCCGAACCATCGCGCTGAGCAGCGCGACATCGGAGGGCCACAGACCCAACCGGTTACCGATCTGTGTTGCCAGCTCGGCGCCGACAACACTGTGGTCGCCCCCTCGACCCTTCCCGATGTCGTGAATGAGAGCTCCGAGCACAAGGAGATCCGGCCGCGCGACGCGAGTGGTCAACGCAGATGCGTAGGCCGCCGTCTCGACGAGATGTCGATCCACCGTCCACGTGTGGACGGCGTCGCGAGGCGGTAGATCGCGCACCGCGCCCCACTCGGGGATCAGACGGCCCCACAGACCGGTTCGATCGAGCGCTTCGATAGCTGCGATGGCGCGCCGTCCCGACCCGAGCAGGACGAGCAAGTCGTTCAGTGCTTCCTTCGGCCATGGTTCGCGCAGCTCGGGTGCACTGTCCGACAGTCGGTTCAGAGTCGACGCCGACATCGGCATGCCGGTCTGAGCCGACGCGGCAGCGACTCTCATGATCAGACCGGGGTCCTTGTTGGGGCGTGCGTCGCGAGCGAGTACGACCTCGCCTGCGTGCTCGACGACGCCCTCGTCCAGGGGGCGACGAACGGGAACACGTCTGAGCCGCGACAGACCACGCCGCGGCAGCGAGTTGCCTGCGGTGCGCAGTCCCACGTCGACGGAGTAGCTGATGGTTCGTGCCGAATCGCTGAGCACCCGCGCCAGGTCGAATCGATCTCCGATTCGCAGCGCGGCCCCGATCTCGTCCGCATCCTGCGCGCGCAGCTGGTCGCGTGCGCGACCTGCGACGCGATGCAACTCGGTACGTACGTCGAGCAGCCGACCGTGCGCAAAGGCAAGGCCTCCACCTGGAGACTCGGGCCCGAGTCCGGGCATTCCATCGGTCAGCTGGGCGATCGACAATGCGTCGAGAAGTTGTACGTCGCGAAGACCACCTCGTCCGCTCTTGAGGTCCGGTTCCGCGCGGTGGGCGATCTCCCCACTACGAGCCCAGCGCGACCGTGTCTGAGTGATGAGGTCGTCGAACCTGGTTCTGATGCCGGTACGCCACTCCCGACGCACGCCACCGATGAGCAGATTGCTCAACTCGACGTCCCCGGCGATGTGGCGCGCTTCGAGCATCCCCAACGCCGCAGTCATGTCGGTTGCCGCTACCTGCAGCGCCTGCGGAACGGTACGCACGCTGTGATCGAGTTTGATATGGGCGTCCCACAGCGGGTACCACAGTTTGTCGGCGACATCGGCCACGATCTCCGGGCTCATGTCGTCGTGCAGAAGAATCAGATCGAGATCGGAGTACGGAAGCAGTTCGCGGCGCGCCAGGCCCCCGACCGCCACGATCGCGAAGCCCGAGTCGGGCTTGATTCCGAGTTCGGCTCCCTTGGTGGTCAACCAGAATTCGTGTAGATCGACCAAAGCTTGGCGAAGCGAGGGCGCGTCGAGACGGCGATTGCGATTCCCACCGTCGAGCAATTGTTTTCTTGCACGCGCCAAATCTGCTGCGGCGTCGTTGGTGCCCTTCGGTGCGGAGCCCTTCGAGACCGAAGGCCCCGATCCTGCAGCTTTCGCTGAAGAATCGGGGCCGCCCGTCCGCGACCCGTGTGGGTCAGAGTGCATCAGCGCCGCGTTCTCCGGTGCGAACTCGGATGACCGATTCGACCGGGGAGACCCAAACCTTGCCGTCACCGATCTTGCCGGTGCGTGCAGCCTCGACGATGACCTCGACGACCTTCTCGACGGCCGCGTCGTCGACGACGACCTCGACACGCACCTTCGGCACGAAATCGACGGAATACTCCGCACCGCGGTAGACCTCGGTGTGGCCTTTCTGCCGTCCGTACCCCTGTACTTCACTGACCGTCATGCCAAGCACGCCGGCTTGTTCGAGGCCCGTCTTGACGTCCTCCAACGTGAACGGTTTGACGATTGCCGTGATCAGCTTCATTTTCTGCTTCCCTTCACAAGCTCATTTCAGTGCACGGTTGCATGCTGAGCGACTTCTCGCTCCTATCTCTACCCTGTCAGGCGAAGTCGTACGCAGTCTCGGCGTGTTCGGCCTCGTCGATTCCGTTGGCCTCTTCCTCTTCCGAGACGCGCCAACCGAGGGGCTTGAGCGCGAAGGCAATGACCGCGGTGACAATTCCGGTGAAGATCAGAGCGAACGCTGCGATGACTATCTGCACGACGAGCTGCTTGTAGTCACCACCGTAGAACAGGCCGGTCTCGGACCCGAGCAAGCCGATGGCGATGGTTCCCCAGAGTCCTGCGACCAGGTGAACGCCGACGACGTCGAGCGAGTCGTCGTAGCCGAACTTGAACTTCAGACCGACTGCGAGTGCGGAGAGAACACCGGCGATGACGCCCAGGATCATTGCGCCGACCGGCGTGAGGGCTCCGGCAGCGGGAGTGATTGCGACGAGGCCTGCAACGATGCCCGACGCGGCACCGAGGCTGGTGGCATGTCCGTCACGGATACGTTCTGTGATGAGCCAGCCGGCGATCGCGGCAGCGGTGGCCGCAGTGGTGTTGACCCAGGCGAGACCGGCGACGCCGTCCGCCGCGAAAGCCGAACCAGCGTTGAAGCCGAACCACCCGAACCACAGCAGTGCGGCACCGAGCATCACGAACGGCAGGTTGTGCGGGCGGAAGGCGATCTTGCCGAAGCCGATGCGCTTGCCGATGATGATGGCGAGAACGAGGCCCGCGATACCAGCGTTGATGTGAACGACGGTGCCACCGGCGAAGTCGATCGGAGCAACGGAGGCGACGAGACCACCGTCACCGTCGTCGGTGGTGCCGAAGATCTTCGCTGCGAGGCCGTCCTCGGAGCCCGAGAGCAGTCCGCCACCCCAGACCATGTGTGCCAGCGGGAAGTACGCGAGCGTGACCCAGATGCCTGCGAATGCGAGCCAGGTCCCGTACTTGACGCGGCCCGCGATCGAGCCGGAGATCAGTGCGACGGTGATGATCGCGAACGTCACCTGGAAGGCGACGTCGATGATGTTGGCGTAGCCCCACGGTCCGGCGATGAAGTTGCCGTCCGCATCGGTGATCGAGTCCTTGAGTCCGAAGAACTCGAAGGGATTGGCGAATAGTCCGCCGATGTCCTCGGTGCCGTACGACATCGACCATCCCCACAGGACGTAGATGATCACTACGACGCACATCGATCCGAACGACATCATCATCATGTTCAAGACGGACTTCTGTTGCGACATACCGCCGTAGAAGAACGCCAGACCCGGCGTCATCAGCAGTACCAAAGATGCTGCGATCAGCATCCATGCGGCGTTGCCGGAATTGGCCAACAAATCCTCGGGACTCACGTACACCCTCCTTCTCCTGCACACCGGTTGGTGCGCGGTTACGGACAAAGAGTGGTTTCAAGAAGTTTCATCCATGACACTCGGGTGTTTCGCTCATGTGAACGCATGACCCGAAACTGTTGCTAAAAAGTTTCGTGCAGGCATTTCACAATTTCGGGAATTTCCGGTTCGCCCGTTTCCGTGCCTCTCCTCGGCCGCCCGGTCGGCTTCACCGAGACCGACTCGACGCACCGAGGCTCGCTTTCAGGCGTTACCAGAGAAACCTGTGTTGCGATTCGAGACCTTCCCGTGATCTCAGCCCAAGAGCGCGTCGACGAATGCTTCGGGTTCGAACGGCGCCAAATCGTCGGCTCCTTCACCGAGACCGACCAACTTCACCGGCACACCGAGTTCACGTTGCACCTGGAATACGATTCCGCCCTTGGCTGTCCCGTCGAGCTTCGTCAGGACCACTCCGGTGATGTCGACCACTTCCGCGAACACCCTGGCCTGAGTCAGACCGTTCTGGCCCACGGTCGCGTCGAGGACCAGAAGGACGTCGTCGACACGCGCGCGCTTCTCGATGACCCTCTTCACCTTGCCGAGCTCGTCCATCAGGCCCGACTTGGTATGCAGGCGTCCAGCGGTATCCACCACCACGACATCGACACCCTGCTCGATACCGCGCGTAACCGAATCGAACGCCACCGCAGCAGGGTCAGCCCCTTCTTTTCCTCGGACGACATCCGCGCCGACGCGTTCGGCCCACGTCTGTAGCTGGTCTGCTGCGGCGGCCCTGAACGTGTCGGCGGCACCGAGCAGAACCCGCCGGCCGTCGGCCACGAGGACCCGCGCAAGCTTGCCGGTGGTAGTTGTCTTGCCGGTGCCGTTGACACCCACGACGAGCAGAACTGCGGGAGTGCCGTCGTGCGGCAACGCTCGGATCGACCGATCGAACTCGGGGTGCAGCTGCGAGATCAGGATCTCCTTGAGCAATGCACGCGCATCCGCCTCGGTTCTGATGCTCCGCGACGCCATCTGCTCGCGCAGCGAGAACATGATCTCCTCGGTTGTCGCTGAGCCGAGGTCCGCGATCAGCAACGTGTCCTCGACTTCCTCCCACGAGTCCTCGTCGAGGTCCCCACCGCCGAGCAGACCGAGAAGGCTCTTGCCGACCGCAGACTGAGAGCGCGACAAACGCCCGCGGAGACGATCGAGCCGGCCGTCCGTCGGAGCGATGTCGTCCAGAACAGGGGCCGAAGGTCCCGGCGCAGGCTCGGGCGTCGGCGTCGGCGTCGGCGTCGGCGCAGGCGTCGGCGTCGGCGTCGGCGTCGGCGTCGGCGTCGGCGCAGGCTCGGGCGTCGGCGTCGGCGTCGGCGTCGGCGTCGGCGTTGGCGCAGGCTCGGGCGTCGGCGCAGGCTTCGGCCTCGGAGCCAGGTCCGGTTCGACGGTTGCCGTGCCCTGACTGAAGGAGAACCCGCTACCGGCCTTGTATCCCCCGGACCGATCCTTCTGTCCCTCTTCGATCGTCGGCGCCTCCGACGACTTCAGCGACACCCGGCGTCGTCGAGACAACACGAACCCGGCAACGAGCCCGACCACGAGAATGGCCAGAACAGCGGCAATGATGATCCACGCTTGGGTACTCACGGGATCCATCCTGTCAGGACGCGTCGTAGCGTCAGCTGGAGGGCGTCGTCACGACCTCGTCGTCGTCCTCGGTGGCGCTTGCGATGGTCTCCACTCGGTCGCGGTTCAGACGCTGCGAGATGACCGTGGTGATTCCGTCACCGCGCATCGAGACTCCGTACAGGGCGTCGGCAACTTCCATCGTCGGCTTCTGGTGAGTAATGACGATCAATTGCGACTTTTCCCGCAATTGCTCGAACAAACCGATCAGTCGCCGGAGATTCGTGTCGTCCAACGCCGCCTCGACCTCGTCCATGACGTAGAACGGCGACGGCCTCGCACGGAAGATGGCGACGAGCATGGCAACCGCCGTCAAGGACTTCTCACCACCCGACAGCAGCGAAAGGCGCTTCACCTTCTTTCCCGGCGGCCGAGCCTCCACCTCGATACCGGTGGTGAGCATGTCCCCGGGATCGGTGAGGATCAATCTCCCCTCGCCACCGGGGAACAACTTCGCGAACACACCGGTGAACTCACGCTCGACATCCAGCCAGGCGTCGGTGAACACCTGAAGAATCCGTTCGTCGACATCGGCAACGACGTCCAACAGATCCTTGCGGGCGGACTTCACATCTTCGAGCTGCGTCGAGAGGAAGTTGTAGCGCTCCTCCAGCGCGGCGAACTCCTCCAGGGCCAGCGGATTCACCTTGCCTAGCGTCGCCAGATCCCGCTCGGCCCGCTTGGCCCGCTTCTCCTGGGTGAGTCGATCGAACGGCATCGGCGCGGGCGCAACGACTTGCTCTCCCCGCTCCTTCGCAGCTTCGTATTCGGCAACTTCGAGTTCGGTCGGCGGGAGCACGGTGTCCGGGCCGTACTCGGCGATCAGATCGTCGAGACCGATCCCGTGCTGCTCGAGAATGGTCGCCTCCAGCTGTTCGATTCGCAAGGCGGCCTGCGCGCGTGCAACTTCGTCGCGGTGAACTGCGTCGGTGATCGATGCCAGCTGGCCCTGCAATGCCCTGACCTGTTCCTTCACCCGGTCCAGTTCCGCGGTGGTGTTCGCTCGCTGCTCCGCGAGTTCGTCTCGACGTGCCGCCGCAGCGGCGACGACACGTGCCAGCCGCTCTGCTACCCGATCTCCAGCCGATGCAACGGATTCCGCCACCGCGGCAGCGTGGCGACGAGCGACCATGTCGCGTTCGGCGCGAGCGCGCGCCTCACGTTCTGCACGGGCAGCTCGCCGCAGCGAGTCGGCCTTGCCGCGAACGGACTGGGCCCGCTCTTCCGCGGTCCTGACGTTCAGTCGCGCCTCTACCTCCACCGACCGAACCTCCGACAGCGCGGCGGCAGCTGCCTCGCGCGCGAAGGTCGAGTCCTCGGATTCCGGTGCGCCCGCGGTTCCGGACTGCTCGTCTTCGGCCATACGCAGGCGCTCTTCGAGCTCGGCAAGAGCGCCGAGGGCTTCCTCACGTCCGCTCTCCGCCTTCGCTCGCTGCTCGGACAATCGAGTTGATTCGGCCTGGGCTGATCGCGCCAGCTGTCCGAGCCTGCCCAGCTGCTCGTACACCGCCGCCATGGCCGCATCGGACTCGTTGAGCGCAGCAAGCGCCTGTTCGGCGGACTCTCGACGATCGGACTGTTCCGCGAGTGCACCCGACAGCGCAGCTTCCAGTTCCGCCGATCGGCGTTCGGCCGCAGCAAGTTCCACAGCGGAGGTGTCGATCGCAGCCTGAACTTCCAGCGTGCTCGGTCGCCTGTCCGAGCCGCCGGACATCCAACCGGAATCGACGTAGTCCCCAGCAGTGGTCACCGCCCGAACCCCCTCGGCGGCGCGCGCGAGGGTCCGCGCGTCGTCGAGCGAGGCGACGATCACGACGTCGCCGAGCAACGCTTCCATCGACGCCGCCAGCGAGTCCGGGTATCGAACGACATCGATTGCCCACCGCGCACCCTCCGGAAGAGATACCGCGCGAGGAGGCGTCACACCGGACCGTTGGACCTGCTCGCTGTCAAACACGATGGCCGCGCGTCCGCTGTCGGTGTCGTGCAGCACTCGCACTGCGTCCCGCGCACGGTCGAAGGATTCGGCGTGAACCGCGTCGGCGACGGGTCCCATCGCGACCGCGACGGCCACATCGAACCCCTCGTCGACGGTGATCTGCTCGGCAAGCAGACCGGATACTCCGGCCTGGCCTTGTTCGATCAGCCATCCTGCGCCGTCTTTGCGTTCGAGGCCCATGGTCAGTGCCTCGATACGCGCCTGGAACGACGCAACCCGCTTCCCCGCGATCCGATCTTCGTTCTGTAGTTCGGTCACACGCGCATCGGCACTGCGCAGGGCGGCAACCGCACGTTCGTAGTGGGTGTCCAGGCTCAACTCGCTGGCATCGAGTCCGGAAATCTGGTCCTGGACGCTTTCGAACTCCGCTCGCGCAACGTCACCGCGCTCGCGCGCCTCGTTTATCGCCACCGAGAGCCTCGACACCTCCGCGTCGATGGATTCGGCTTTGGTTCGATAGGTGTCCACCTGACCGGACAACCGTGCGAAGCCCTCGCGTCGGTCCGCAACTGCACGCACTGCGGCCATGTGAGCGCGCTCGGCTTCGGCTGCAGCCGCTTCTCGCTCGAACAACTGCTCCCGTGCGGCTTCGAGAGACTCCCGGGCGATCTCGACCGCTTCGACGAGTTCCATCTCCTCTTCGGCGACGCGTTCGGCCTGCTGTTCGAGCTCGTCCGGATCCTGGCCGCGTCCCCCCGTCGGTGCCGAGTCGAGGTGCCGGGCCCGTTCCTTCGCAATGCGGATGGTTGCGTTCACGCGTTCGGCAAGTGCAGACAACGCGAACCACGTCTGGCCGGCAGCCTCGGCGCTCGGGGTCAGGCGTGCGACCGACTGCTCGAGCTCGCCAAGAGCGACGGTGCCTGCTTGGAGCGTGTCCGCAACCGCCGCATACTGCTCGCGCGCGGCAGCCTCGTCCTGGGTCTGGTTGGCGAACTCCTCTCGTCGTGTGACGAGATCGTCTGCGGCAAGACGCAATCGGGCGTCACGCAGATCCGCCTGAACTGTTTGTGCACGCCTGGCGACCTCGGCCTGCCTGCCGAGAGGTTTGAGCTGACGACGCAGCTCCGCGGTCAAGTCGCTGAGCCTCGCCAGGTTCGCCTGCATCGCATCGAGCTTGCGAACAGCCTTCTCTTTGCGTTTGCGGTGCTTGAGGACACCTGCGGCCTCCTCGATGAAGGCTCGGCGGTCCTCGGGACGCGATTCGAGAATGGCCGCGAGCCGCCCCTGCCCGACGATCACGTGCATCTCGCGGCCGATGCCCGAATCGCTCAAGAGTTCTTGCACATCCATCAGGCGGCACGAGTTCCCGTTGATCTCGTACTCACCCGCGCCATCGCGGAACATCCGCCGCGTGATCGACACTTCGGTGTAGTCGATGGGAAGGGCGCCGTCGGAATTGTCGATCGTCAGCGTGACCTCGGCCCGACCGAGCGGCGCGCGCCCCGACGTCCCGGCGAAGATGACATCTTCCATTTTGCCGCCGCGAAGGGCCTTGGCGCCCTGCTCCCCCATGACCCACGTCAGCGCGTCGACGACGTTGGATTTTCCCGATCCGTTCGGCCCGACCACGCACGTGATTCCCGGCTCGAAACGAAGAGTCGTCGCCGAAGCAAAGGACTTGAAGCCCTTCAGCGTCAGACTCTTGAGATGCATGGCGGTCGAGCCTACCGTTCTAGCGCTCCACGAATCCGGACAGACCCCCTCGTGGCGGATCCCAACTCTCGACGACGAGTGTGACCGTTCCTGGAGTCGACCGACCTCGTAGTCGAGACAGCAGCTGCTCGAGGCGATCTCGGGCGCCTTCGGCGACTACCAGCACCCGACCGTCCGCATGGTTGGTCGCCGAGCCGACGAGTCCGAGCTCCAGCGCTTGCGATCGTGTCCACCAACGGAAGCCGACTCCTTGTACCTGCCCGTGCACCCAGGCGGTCAGGCGCGCATCCGTCACGAGGGCGACACCTGTCGAACCGTGCCGTCGAAACTGGTGGCGAACAAGGACGCGGTGTCCCAACCGGGCCCGCCGAAGCGGACGGAGGTGGTGAGCGGCACACCGGTGGCGATCACGCACGAGGAGCCATCCATCGGATCGATCCGAAGGATGCGACTCGCCAGATTCTGTGCCAGGTAGATCCGCCCGTCCGGTCCCACCGTCATGTCGTCCGAGGCGGTAACGGGGCCGAAACCGTCGACCGGGATCGTCCGAGCAGCACCACCGGGATCACGCACGTCCAACACTGTGATCCGGAGTTCGGGATCGAACGTGTTCGATATGTAGAGCATGTCCCCGTCGTTCGCGATCCCGTTGGCAGTACCGAGATCGGTGCGCACCACCGTCGGCTCGTGCGGCGCAGCACTGGGCACGAGTGTGAGACCCGTCGAAGCCCCGAGATTGCGGGTGGCGAAGAGGTCCCCGTCGGAGGATCTCGCGAGACCGTTGGGCATCACGAGTCCGCGTGCGTAGGTCGAACGAACACCCGACTCGAGATCCACCGTGTCCACGGTCCCGTCCGGGGTACCGAAAAGTCCTGCAGCCGTGCCGTTCCCAGTCGCGAAGTAGAGCGTGCGGTCGTGTACGACCAACCCTCCCGGCGAGGACACGTCGGGCACAGCCACCGAACGGAGGGCGTCCGGCGTCAACCGCTGGATGGTCCCCGGGCCGACGGGCGAGGTTTCCGACAGATACATCGAGCCGTCGCCACCGAACGCAAGATTTTCCAGCATGCCGTATCCCGTCGCCACCGTGTTCACGGACCACGGTGCGCACACCGGAGCCGCGGACGCCGTGGGGGCACACAGCAGCATTCCTGCAGCCATCGACCCGACTGCGGCCGCGGCCCGGATCTTCATGTCAGGCGTCCACGTCTATATCCAGAGTGACGGTCGTGCCCGCCTTCAGTGTGCGGCCGACGGTGCACACTTTGTCGATAGCTCGCTGGACCACCGTCAACAGCCGTTCCTGCGCTTCCGGATCCAGTTCACTGAGGTCCACCTTGAGAATTTCGTTCAGTTCCGGGTAGCGCTCGTTCTCACGGTCCGCGTGCCCGGATACTTCGATTGTGGCGTCGTAGCTGTCGCCCAAACGACGAGAGAGCGGCAGATCGGAACTCATTCCGGTGCATGCGGCGAGCGCGATCTTCAGGAGCTCACCCGGGGTGAATACGCCCTCCACCGAAGCGGATCCGATCAACACCTCGGCGCCGCGTGAGCTCTTGCCGGTGTAGCGGCGGGTTCCGGTGCGTTCGACCCACAGCGATGTCGGAGTGCTTTCGTCAGCCATGAGAGCCGATTGTAGGGACCACTGCGACGGGAGCGGTATCAGGACCGAGTAATTCTCGGTCTCGGCTGGCACTTCGAGCAACTGAACGAGGATCTGTTCATGAACTTCTCCCGCCTGATCGGACTGCCGCAGCGCGAGCACGGCAATCCTTCCTGCCCGTAGGCGTCGAGCGAGCGATCGAAGTACCCGGACTCGCCGTTGACGTTGACATACAACGCGTCGAACGACGTGCCACCCTGCGCCAGGGCCTCACCCATCACGGCATGCACCGCTGTCAACAATCGCCGCAGTGCCGGCCGGGTCAACGTCTCGGCGATCCGATTTCCGTGGATCTTCGAGCGCCACAGCGCTTCGTCGGCATAGATGTTTCCGACTCCGGACAGCACCGTCTGATCCAGAAGGGCTCGCTTGATCTCGGTGTGCTTGCCGCGCAGCACCGTGACGACGGCCTCGGCATCGAACAGGGGGTCGACGGGATCGCGAGCGATGTGCGCCACCGGTTCCGGAACGATCGAACCGTCCACTTCCTCGAGCGGGGCAATCGCCCACCCCCCGAAGGTCCGCTGATCGACGAATCTCAGATCTGCACCGATGTCCAACCGCGCTCGGATACGCAGATGTTTCTCGTCCGGCACCGTCGGAGGCTGGACCAGCATCTGTCCGCTCATCCCGAGGTGAACCACGATAGCGACGTCGCGAGGTTCGAGAGGAAGCCACAAGTACTTCCCTCGACGCTCGGCAGAGGAAATTCGGCGTCCACGCAGTTGCCCGACAAGATCCGGGCCGCCCGCGAAGTGGCGCCGTACCGCTCGTGGATGCAGAACATCCACCGACTCGATGGTGGAACCGACGATATGGGATTCGAGTCCGCGTCGAACCACCTCGACCTCAGGCAGCTCAGGCATTCAGGCCGGGGCCTGTGGGTCGGCCGGGGACAACGTATTCCACGCTGTGCTCGCAGCCTTCTGCTCGGCTTCCTTCTTGTTCCGACCGATCCCGACGCCAAGTGCGCGGCCCCCGACAAGCACCGTGGCGGTGAATTCCTTGTCGTGGTCCGGCCCGGTGGACGTGATCTCGTACACGGGCACGCCCAGCGATTTCTCGGCGGTCAGTTCTTGAAGACTGGTCTTCCAATCGAGTCCTGCTCCGAGGCGCGGCGCACGATCGAGCAATTCAGCGAACAGCGTGAGTACGACGCGGCGCGCGGTGTCGATCCCATGCTCGAGATGTATCGCCCCCAGAAGGGACTCCATACCATCGGCAAGGATGCTCGGCTTGTCGCGTCCGCCCGTTTGTTCCTCGCCTTTTCCGAGCAACAGATGCCGACCGAGCCCGCCGTCACCGAGACTGCGGGCCACCTCGGCCAGGGCATGCATGTTCACGACACTGGCACGGATCTTGGCGAGCTCACCCTCCGATTTGGTCGGATGCGCCACGTAGAGGCGCTCGGTGATCGTCAGACCGAGAACCGAATCACCGAGAAATTCCAGGCGTTCGTTGGTGGGGAGACCGCCGCGCTCGTACGCATACGAGCGGTGCGTCAGCGCCAACGTCAGCAGTGACTCGTCCAATACAACGCCAAGAGCGGCGAGGAGCGACTTTCGGTCGTCCCCGCCGCTGTCGACGGTCGAGCTCTTCTTTACGGCAGAACTGCCTTTGCTCGGCACAGTGTGTCCGCTCCTAGGGAGATCAGACAGCTGCTGCGACCTGGCGGCCCTTGTACGTGCCACACGACGGGCACACGATGTGCGGCATCGTCTTCTCGCCACAACCGCGGTTGGGGCACGTCACGAGGGTGGGTGCAGTGGTTTTCCACTGTGCACGACGCGACCTCGTGTTGGAACGCGACATTTTACGCTTCGGGACAGCCACTTCTACTTCTCCTCGGCTTCGTTGTTCACAAGTTTGTTGCTCGGTTCTGTTCCCACGCCAAATTTGGCTGCAAGACCAGCCCAGCGAGGATCCAGTATGTCATGACTGTGCTCAGATCCAGCAATCGCCAGGCGAACGCCACATTCGGAGCACAATCCTTCGCAGTCTTCGCGGCACAGCGGATTCAGCGGAAGTTCTAATCCGACAGAATCCACGACGACTGGTTCGAGGTCGATCTGATCGTCGAGGATGCGACGAATCTCGTCCTCGTCGGTCGTCTCTTCGGTAACACTGTTCGGGTAGGCGAACAGTTCGGTCAGATAGACATCCACCGAACCCGTCACCGGTTCCAGGCACCGGGTGCACTCGCCCGCCGTGGCAGCTCGAACCGTGCCGGTCACCAGCACGCCCTCCGACACGGATTCGAGCCTGAGATCGAGTTCCACAGGAGAACCCGCCTCGATCGCGATCGCGTCGAGTCCGATCCGCGCGGGCGCAGCGACCGTGCGCTGTATCTGCTTCATCGACCCCGGCCTGCGGCCGAGACTGTCGATATCCAGAACGAAACCCGTACCCGGTTGGGGGCGGGGGGTACTACGACGGCTAGACACAGCGGTTCTCTCTACTCGATTACGTTCGTGGTGTTGCGTGCGATGTGACGGATTCGCAACAGGCAATGGGCAACCACCCAACGATACGCATTCACGCATGTATTGAGCAAATTGTCGCGGTGGGGCTCCTAGCGACGCGGGCGTCGGAAGTCGTCCCCCTGGTCCGACCCGTAGTCAGGGACTCCCGACCCGGTACGCAGCTGCTGTCGTCCCCGACCCACCGACCTGATCGTGCCGGTAAGGAATTCCTCGAACTCTGCGAGCTTGGTATCGACGTACACGTCGCATTCGCTGCGCATCCGGTCGGATTCGGCGTGCGCTTCGTCGATGACTCGCGCCGACTCGGCGTGCGCGGCCTGCACCACCTCGGTTTGCGCGACCAGCCGAGCCTGTTCCTCGACGCCGTCGGCGACCGAACGGTCGTACGACGCCTGACCTGCCTCGATCATGCGATCGGCCTCGGATCGAGCTCTCGTGGTCAACGCGTCGTACTCCTGCTGACCCTGCTCGACCGTGCGTTCCGCCGAGTCGGTCGCATCGTCGACGAGTTGCTCCGCGTGCGCCTTCGCCTCGGCGACCATGCGGTCGGCCTGGGCCTTGGCGTCGGCAAGGATGCGATCGGCGGAATCCCGCGCGTTCTCGACGGTGTCCTGCGCCTCGTTGTTGGCAGTGGTGACAGTCTTCTCGGCTGTGGCTCGGGCATCACCGACCAACTTGTCCCTGTGGTCGAGAACGTCCTGAGCGTCGTCGAGTTCGCCCGGAATTGAATCTCGGACGTCGTCGAGAAGTTCCAGCACATCACCACGGGGGACGACGCAGCCCGCCGTCATCGGGACACCGCGCGCCTCCTCGACAATGGCGACGAGCTCGTCGAGTGCCTCGAATACGCGGTACACCGGTAACCCCAATCGTGTTGGCTGCTGAAGAACTTGTTCTGCGGGCTGGATCCTGTGCTCGTCAGTTTGCCTGGTGATCGCCGTGTGCGTGCGGCACCGACCCGGTGTGTCGCAGGTTGGAACCTATTCGGCCTTGCGTTCGGCGATCCGAGTGAGAAGCCGCGAGTACACGCAGTCGGGAACCATGTCCTCCACGTCGCCCCCGAATGTCGCCACTTCCTTCACGAGCGAACTGGAGAGAAAACTCCACCTCGGATTCGCCGGTATGAAGAGGGTGTCGACTCCGGAGAGCTTCTGATTCATCTGAGCCATCTGGAGTTCGTAGTCGAAGTCGTTGGCGCCTCGCAGACCCTTCACGATGGCCGTGTATCCCTCTTGCTTGGCGTAGTCGACCAACAGACCGTGCCAGGAGGAGATACGAACGTTCTCGAGATGGGCCGTTGCCTCACCGATCATGGCGATCCGCTCGTCCACGCTGAAGAGCCCACGCTTGCTCTTGTTGATCATGACCGTGACGATGACCTCGTCGAACTGCGCTGCAGCTCTGGTGATGACGTCGAGGTGACCCTTGGTCACCGGGTCGAAGGATCCAGGGCACACTGCTCCAGTCATGCCAGCACGGTATCACCGGCAACCGGCCGCTAGCTTTTCACCGCGATCTCGATACGAGTTTCCCCGTACTTCTTGACCTTGTCGGGCTCGAGACCGTCGGGCCACGACGTGTGCGGCGAGCGTGACGATCGCTCCAGAACCACGATTGCATCCGGCGCGAGCCAACCTCCCGACACCAGCGCCGAAAGCATATGCGCCACAGCATCTTCGGTGACAGCGTAGGGCGGATCCGCCAACACCAAGTCGTAGGCCGCGTCCGCACGTCCCGCGAGCACCGACGCGACCGGAGCGCACCGAACAGCCGCGCCGACGAGGCCGACAGCCGCAGCATTCTCACGAACCACCGACGCTGCCCGCGCGTCCGACTCCACCAACACTGCCGACGCCGCACCGCGCGAAAGAGCTTCCAGGCCAAGCGCTCCCGAACCTGCGAACAAGTCGAGAACTGCCACGCCTTCGAAGTCCATGCGAGCCTGCAACGAGCTGAACAGTGCCTCGCGGACGCGTTCCGACGTGGGACGCGTACCGCGAGGCGGCACCTTCAGCTTCCTGCCCCCTGCGATGCCAGCGACGATCCGAGTCATCTACAGGACACTACTCATTCGGCAGATGCGTCCTCGCCCGACGATCCACTTCCGATCACCACGAGCAGGTCCCCACCTTCGACCTGCTGCACGGCGCCGATCGCGAGGCGAGCGACGGTACCGCCCTTCGGTGCAGTGATCGCAGCCTCCATCTTCATCGCTTCGATCGTTGCGACGACGTCACCGACTGCGACCTTGTCCCCCTCGGCGACCGACAGGGTCACCACACCGGCGAACGGAGCAGGCACGTGGCCGGAGTTCGACCGGTCGGCCTTCTCCACAGTCGGCGCTTCGCTCGCGATGGATCGATCGCGCACCGACACCGGGCGAAGCTGCCCGTTCAGAATGCACATCACCGTCCGCATACCTCGCTCATCGGCGTCGGAGATTGCCTCCAGACCGATCAACAGCTCGACACCCTTCTCGAGCTGCACCCGATGCTCGTCGCCTTGGCGCAAACCGTAGAAGAATTGATTTGCCGACAACCGCGAGGTGTCACCGTACTTCTCGCGGTGCGCTGCCAGTTCCGCGGTCGGACCGGGAAAGAGCAACCGGTTCAGCGTGTCTCGGCGCTGAACGGACGTTCCATCAAGTGCCTTCTCGTCCTCGGCAGCGAGTTGTGTCTCCGGTTTTGCCTCGCCGCGACCCTGCAAGGCCTTCGTCCGCAACGGCTCGGGCCAGCCACCTGCGGGTGTCCCGAGTTCTCCGCGCAGGAATCCGATCACCGAATCCGGGATATCGAACTTGCTCGGGTTCTCCGCGAACTCCTCCGCAGAGGCCCCCGCACCGACGAGTGCGAGCGCCAGATCGCCGACGACCTTCGAGCTCGGAGTCACCTTGACCAACCTGCCCAGCATCCGGTCGGCGGCGGCATAGTTCGCCTCCACCGTTTCGAACCGGTCGCCGAGACCGAGGGCGATCGCCTGCTGTCGTAGATTGGACAACTGCCCACCGGGAATCTCATGCGTGTACACGCGTCCGGTCGGCGACGGCAATCCGGACTCGAACGGGGCGTAGACCTTTCGTAGTGCCTCCCAGTACGGTTCCAGGTCGCACACCGCCTGTAGATCCAGTCCGGTGTCACGATCGGTGTGCGCGGCCGCAGCGACGATCGCCGACAGCGCGGGCTGACTCGTCGTACCCGCCATCGACGCGCTCGCACCGTCGACTGCGTCGGCACCTGCCTCCCACGCCGCGAGATACGTCGCCAACTGCCCGCCGGGGGTGTCATGGGTGTGCACATGCACCGGCAGGTCGAAGTTACTGCGCAGCGCGGTCACCAACGTACGAGCTGCCGGCGCCCGCAGAAGTCCCGCCATGTCCTTGATCGCCAGCACGTGAGCACCTGCATCGACGATCTGCTCGGCGAGCTTCAGGTAGTAGTCCAGGGTGTACAGCGTCTCGTTCGGATTGGACAGGTCCCCGGTGTAGCTGAGCGCGACTTCTGCTATCGCACTGCCGGTTTCACGAACCGCATCGATCGCCGGACGCATCTGGTCGACGTTGTTCAGCGCGTCGAAAATCCGGAAGATGTCGATACCGGTGTCGGTCGCCTCCGCAACGAACGAGCGGGTCACCTTTTCCGGGTACGGCGTGTATCCCACGGTGTTCCGCCCACGCAGCAGCATCTGCAGCGCGATGTTCGGTACGGCCTCGCGCAGCGCGGCCAGTCGCTCCCACGGATCCTCGTGCAGGAAGCGCAGCGCCACATCGTAGGTCGCACCTCCCCACGCCTCGATGGACAGCAGCTCGGGAGTCGTGCGCGCGACGTACGGCGCCACCATCAGCAGACCCGAGGTGCGCACGCGTGTCGCCAGCAGCGACTGGTGGGCATCACGAAATGTCGTGTCGGTGACCCCGAGTGCCTTGCGGTTCCGCAGGTCTCGAGCGAACCCGTCGGGGCCCAGCGCCAGCAAACGCTGGCGACTACCGTCGGGAATCGGCGCCGAGAAATCCACCTCGGGCAGCTTGTCCTGCGGGTACACCGGGGATGGGCGGTCACCGTGCGGCTTGTTGACCGTGACGTCCGCGAGGTAGGTCAAAATCTTCGTACCGCGGTCTCCGGAGCTGCGGGAGGTCAGCAACTCCGGGCGCTCCTCGATGAACGAGGTGGTCACCCGTCCCTCGGTGAAATCCGGATCTACGAGAACGGCCTGCAGGAACGGGATGTTGGTCGCCACTCCTCGGATGCGGAACTCGGCGACCGCTCGTCGGGCCCGCGCGATAGCTGTATCGAAATCTCTTCCGCGACAGGTTAATTTGACCAGCATCGAGTCGAAGTATGCGCCGACCTCGGCGCCGAGGGTGGTGCCACCGTCGAGGCGGACTCCTGCACCGCCCGGGGTGCGATAGGCAGTGATGCGGCCCGTGTCGGGCCGGAATCCGTTGGCCGGGTCCTCGGTGGTGATACGACACTGCAACGCCGCACCGCGCAGCACTATGTTGTCCTGACTGAGTCCGAGATCGGCGAGGGTCTCCCCCGAGGCGATCCGTAGCTGCGACTGGACCAGGTCGACATCGGTGACCTCCTCGGTCACCGTGTGCTCCACCTGAATTCGTGGATTCATCTCGATGAAGACGTGGTTGCCGCGAGTGTCGAGCAGGAATTCGACGGTGCCGGCGCACGAGTATCCGATTTCCTTGGCGAATGCCACGGCGTCCGCGCACATCCGCTGCCGAAGCTCCTCGGGGAGATTGGGGGCAGGCGCGAGTTCGATGACCTTCTGGTGCCGCCGCTGCAGCGAGCAGTCACGCTCGAACAGGTGCACCACGTTGCCCTGCCCATCGGCCAGAATTTGAACCTCGATGTGGCGCGGATCGATGACCGCCTGCTCGAGGAATACCGTCGGGTCACCGAAGGCGGACTCGGCCTCACGTGCGGCTGCTTCGATCGACTCACGGAGCGTCGATGGCTCGGCCACCCGGCGCATTCCGCGGCCGCCACCACCTGCAACGGCTTTGACGAAGAGTGGGAATGTCATCGACTCCGACGCCGCCACCAGCTCCTCGACATCACTCGACGGTTCCGAGGACGCAAGAACAGGCAATCCGGCGCGCTTCGCCGCAGCGATCGCACGAGCCTTGTTGCCGGTCAGCTCGAGCACGTCGGCCGAAGGTCCGACGAACGTGATCCCGGCCTCGGCGCACGCCGACGCGAGATCGGGATTCTCGGACAGAAATCCATATCCCGGGTAGACGGCATCGGCGCCCGAACGCTGGGCGGCCGCGACGATCTCCTTCACCGAGAGATAGGCGCGAACGGGATGACCCTTCTCGCCTATCTCGTACGCCTCGTCGGCCTTCGTCCGGTGGACCGAATTGCGATCCTCGAACGGGAAGACGGCCACGGTGGCGGCACCCAACTCGTACGACGCGCGGAAAGCACGGATAGCGATCTCACCGCGATTGGCAACCAACACTTTGGAGAACATTCGCTTAACCTACCGCCGACCGATACCTCGGATGTGAACTCTGTCTCGAGATGTGGGACAGAATGATCAGTTTTGGCTTCTGGAACGGTGCAGTGGACCGCTATCGAAGGAACTCAGGACTTGTCGAGGTAGTCCGCACGGTCCGATCTCCACGCGGACTTCATCATCGACACGATCCCTGGATGATCCACCATCTCCGGATCGGCGTCGAACAGACTCCGGGCGCATGCGTGCGCGTCGGCGATCACGTCTTCGTCGTCGATGAGCGACAGGAGCCGCATACTACTGACGGTTCCGGACTGCGCGGCACCGAGAACGTCGCCTTCTCGCCTGGTCTGGAGGTCGAGTTTCGCCAGTTCGAATCCATCGTTGGTAGCCGCCACCGATTGAAGCCGAGCGAATGTAGGGCCCATCGAACCGAGCTGGCTGATCATGATGCAGAGCCCTTGATGCCCGCCTCTGCCGATTCGACCGCGAAGCTGGTGGAGTTGGCTGATGCCGAATCGATCCGCATCGACTATGACCATCACCGTGGCGTTCGGGACATCGACGCCGACCTCGACGACCGTCGTGCAGACGAGCACGTCGATTTCGCCCGCGTTGAATTCCTGCATGGCCGCGTCCTTGTCGTCCGAATGCATGCGCCCGTGCAACAGACCTACCCGCAGATCCGCGAGCGGGCCGGAGCTCAGCATCTCGAACATGTCCAGCGCCGATTTCGTCTCGGGAAGGACATTGTCGTCGTGCATGGCATTTCGGGTCCGAGGCTTCTTCTCGGCCTCGTCACCGCCGATCCGAGAGCACACGACGTACGCCTGGCGCCCCTGCGACACCTCTTCCTTGATGCGCGCCCACGCGCGATCGACCCACGCAGGTTTGTCCTTCGACGACACCACATTGCTGATGATCGGTGCCCGTCCGCGCGGCAGTTCGTCGAGCGTGGAGGTTTCCAGATCACCGAGCGACGCCATCGCGATGGTCCGAGGGATCGGGGTTGCGGTCATGACGAGTAGGTGCGGGTTCGAACCCTCCCGCGCCTTCGACCTCAAGGCATCGCGTTGCTCGACACCGAACCTGTGCTGCTCGTCGACGACGACCATCGCAAGGTCCATGAACTCGACGCGATCCTGGATGAGCGCATGAGTACCGATCACGATGCCGGCGTCGCCGGTGACCGTGTCCAGAAGAGCCTTCTTCTTCGCCGCAGTTCCCATCGAACCGGTCAGCAACGTCACCTTGATCGCCAGTTCGTCCGCACCGAGCTCGCCTGCACCCGCGAGTGTGCCCAGCATCATCGAGATCGAGCGTGCGTGCTGCGCCGCGAGGACCTCTGTGGGCGCCAACAGTGCGCACTGATGACCTGCGTCGATCACCTGCAGCATCGCCCGAAGCGCCACGATCGTCTTTCCGGAACCGACCTCACCCTGCAGAAGGCGAGACATCGGGTGATCGCGTGCCAGATCGTTCGAGATTTCCTCGGCTACCCGCTGCTGTCCTGCGGTGAGCGTGAACGGAAGACGCTGCTCGAACCGGGCCGCCACGCCGTCGGCGACAGGTGGGCACGGCGGGGCTGCACGCGTGGACACGTCGCGGCGCCTCGCTGCCAGCACCAACTGAACGGCGAGGGCCTCGTCGAACTTCAGACGCGCTCGTGCTTTCTCCTTCTCCTCGACGGAGTCCGGAAAATGGATCCAGTGCAAGGCGGTGTCCAGTGACACCAGGTCACGTTCGGCGAGGATGTCGCCCGGCACCGGGTCCTCGACGGTGTCGAGTTCGTCGAGAATCTGCCGAACCGCACGCATGAACGTCCAGCTCTCCACCTCCTTCGACGCCGGATACAACGGAACGAACCGACGGTCGAACACCGACATGTCGACGCTGCCTGTTGCATCCACCGCCCCGCGCGCCACCCCTGCCAGTGCCCCACCACCGACGATTCTGCCCTGCGGGACAACGGCTCCGTCCTCGTCGTCTCCGCCGAGGATGACGTACCCGGGGTGCGTCAGATTCCACCGTCGACCGAAGTACTTGACCTTGCCCGAGAACATTCCCTTTCGGCCGGGCACGAGCACATGTCTGAGTTTGTGAGGGCTGAAGAAGGTCGCGTCGATCTGCTGGCCGTCGGCGGCGAGCGTGACCGCGAGGAATTGTCCTTTTCGGGCCTTCATGTCGCGCACTTTCGCAGCCGTGATGGTCGCGACGATGGTGATGTGCTCTCCTTCGGGCGGTTCTTTTTCAGTCAGTTCCGCGCCCTGCGTCATGTATCGATGCGGGTAGTACCGCAGGAGATCCTCGACGGTCAGCAGCTCGAACAGCTCCGCCAAAGGTTCCGCGACCTTCTTGCCCAGGACAACGTCGAGTCGATCCGATAAGCCGACCATCGTGTTGCTCGCCCTGTCCTTCCACTACTACCGCCCACTACTACCGCCCACTACTACCGCAGGTCACTCGACGCCGAGCTGCACCACGTCTCCGGGCTGTCCGCCTGCATAGACGACCACTTCGATGCCAGGATGACGATCCGCGACGTAGACCGCCAGTCCTTCGACAACGTCCGCCGGATCGGGATGTCCGGCCACCGGCTCGCCGTGCAGCATCGTCACCATCTCACCACCCACCGACAACAATTGATCCAGCAGGGCGCGGCCGGCCGCGAGCACGTCCTGACCGATCACCACTACCTCACGGCCCGCCAGACCGAGGCCGTTGCCAGGCTCGCACATTCCGACCCACGTGAGGGAGATCTCGTTCGCGATCTGCAGCGATGCCCAGCGCGTGCCCGCCGCGGCCTCGGACATCGCGAAGGCGTCGTCCACCGCAGCCCGCGACGGGTCGTGTACGGCGAGCGCCGCCAAACCCTGAACCATCGACGAGGAGGGAAGCATGAGAACGTCCTTGCCCGCAGTGCGCGAGGCGATGGACACCGAGACCAGCTCCTGAGCGGAGAGCGCACCGTTGGGAAGGACGAGCACCTCCGTGTGTTCGGCGCGCAGGATGGCATCGCACAGCTCCGCCGTACCGATCCTTCTCGTGTCGCACCGAAGTACAGCGGCACCCTCGCCCACGTAAAGTTGCTCGGCGCCGTCGCCTGCGACGACGGCAAGAATGTCTCTCCCGTGAACGTCGTTGCTGTCCGTCGTCGACGGCCCGTCCACACAACCCACCGTGCTCAGCGCGTCGATGCGAATGTCGTGCACTCGACCGACGTCGAGTCCTACCTCTACTGCCAGACCCGCATTGGCCGTATGCACGTGCACGGACCAGCTGCCCTCACCGTCACCGGCGACCACCGTCGAGTCACCCAGTTCGGTGAGTGCAGACCGGAGCGCCACTACATCGTCCTCGGCGATGTCCGTCACTCGGTAGAGAACCTCGTACCCATTTATCGACGATCCGCCATGATGGTGATGCTCGGCCTCCGTCACCGATCGAAACTTCGTCGGGTTCGAAGCGACGATGGCGCGGTGGTATCGCGGACGAGTGGGCAGCGTTCCTGTCACCACGGCCGAGAAGCAATCGAGCATGATGACGAGCCCAAGAGCACCGGCATCGACGACACCCGCGGCATCGAGGACCGACAATTGCGATCGTGTCCGATCGAGTGCCGTCGAAGCGGACTCACTCGCGCGATGCACGACCGATGCGAGATCGGATCCCGCCGACTCGGCAGCCGCCTCGGCTGCGACGGCCAGAACCGTCACGATGGTCCCCTCCACGGGAACGCTGACGACATCGACGACGAGGTTCGATGCCCGCCCGAGAACGCGCGCCACACCAGGACCATCGAGGCGGCCGCCGCGGCATTCCTCGGCCAGCGCGCGCATCACCTGAGACACGATGACACCGGAGTTGCCACGGGCTCCCGCCACCGCACCTCGAGCGAGACTCGAGGCAACGGCGGCAAGATCGGCGTCCGGGCCTGCACTTCGCATGCACTCGACTGCGGATCGCACGGTGAACACCAGGTTCGTGCCCGTATCGGAATCGGGTATGGGAAACACGTTCAGTTCGTTGATTTCCTCGCGCCGGTCGGTGAGACCGTCGACACAGCGATAAGCCCACTGCCGGAGCTCATCGGCGCCCAGTTCCGTCACCGCCACCGATCCCTGACGGTCGACCACCTCACCCATGTCCGTCACGACCCCCGTCCCCCTCGATTCGGCCACAGCAAGCCTAGACTCGAACAGTTCCGGAGGCCGTTCAGCCACCATTTCAGGTGGCGGTTTGGTGAAATCCGGGTACGCCGCTATTCTTGCAGGGTTGCCCTAAGAGGAGCGGCGTGCTTATGTGCGTCTCGTTCTTTGGCGCAACCGCCCTCATGTTAATGCTCAATCATCTATCAAGGAGTTCGCGACTATGGCTGCCGTCTGCGACGTATGCGCCAAAGGGCCCGGCTTCGGTAAGTCGGTCTCGCACTCGCACCGACGGACCAACCGTCGTTGGAACCCGAACATCCAGACCGTTCACGCTCAGGTTGCCCCCGGCAACTCCAAGCGCATGAACGTCTGCACTTCCTGCCTCAAGGCGGGCAAGGTGGTTCGGGGCTGATACCTGCCCCCGAGAACGAGTACAAAACTGTGCCCCGCGACCGAACCTGGTCGCGGGGCACAGTTTTTGTTCGCTACAGAGGTAGGGAACACCGTTGTGACGGTCGCCGACGGGCACACGTTACAGTGCAAATCGTGACAACTTCCGAAAGCACCGGGACGGTCGACCTCGTCGACGGAGTACTGCAGATCACTGTGGCGACAGACGCGGCCGGCACTTCACTGAGCGGCGCCGCCATGGTGGACGGAGCGCGCGCACTGCAGGCGCTCAATGCAGGAAAACTGACCGCAGGTGCCGTACTTCTCATCGGCTCGGGTACTAATTTCTGCGCAGGCGGAAACGTCCGGGCTTTCGCAGCCGCCCCCGATCGCGGCACCTACGTGCGAGGTGTGGCCGACGAGTTCCATCGCTTCGTGATCGAACTTGCCGCGTGCACCGTTCCTGTCGTCGCCGGTG
This sequence comes from Rhodococcus sp. FG69, assembly GCF_057808915.1. Lineage (NCBI taxonomy): Bacteria > Bacillati > Actinomycetota > Actinomycetes > Mycobacteriales > Nocardiaceae > Rhodococcus > Rhodococcus sp. FG69. The sequence continues at coordinate 70,070 of NZ_JBMDIX010000019.1, forward strand.
TCCAGGGATGGGCAGCAGGCGCAGGGATGAGCTTGGTATGCCACGCCGATGTTGCGATCGGTGGACGCTCGACCAAATTGCGCCCGGCGTATTCGGGCATCGGCCTCACCCCGGATGGTGGTCTGACATGGACACTTCCGCGAATCGTCGGACCGGCTCGTGCCCGCGATATTCTGCTCAGCGATTCGGTCGTGCACGGTGAGGAAGCTGTCCGACTCGGCATTCTCAGTCGACTGGTCGGTGACGACATCATCGTCAGCGAGGCGCAGCGCCTTGCCCGTACCCTTGCTGCCGGACCGACCGCGGCGTTCGAGGGCGTCAAGGCACTACTGCAGAAGTCCGACGCCCACACTCTGGCAGAGCAACTCGATGCCGAGGCCGCGTCGATCGCCGCGGCCGCCGACGGTCCGACCGGACGCGAAGGAGTCGACGCCTTCGTGGAAAAGCGTCGACCCGACTTCGCGTAGATCTCCGGCTACGGCAGTCTCCAGTCGATGGGTTCGTGACCTCCCGCGACGAGCAAGTCGTTGGCACGACTGAACGGCGTCGATCCGAAGAAGCCGCGCGACGCCGAGAGCGGTGACGGATGCGCCGACTCGATGCACTGCGTCGAACCGAGCATCGGTTTGAGTGTGGCGGCATCGCGGCCCCACAGAATGGCAACCAATCCGGCCGTATCGTCCCTGTCACCTCGCGCGACGAGAGCTCGAATCGCCTGCTCCGTCACCGCTTCCCACCCCTTCCGGCGATGCGACCCCGCAACACCGGGTTGCACCGTCAGAACGCGGTTGAGCAACAGCACACCCTGATCGGCCCATGGCGAGAGATCACCGTTGGATGGAGTCGGGAACCCGAGATCGGTGGTGTACTCCTTGAAGATGTTGGCCAGACTGCGGGGAACTGGCCGGACGTCGGGTGCGACCGAAAAGCTCAACCCGACGGCATGCCCAGGAGTCGGGTACGGATCCTGCCCGACGATCAATACCCTGACGTCGGCGAACGGTCGGGTGAATGCGCGAAGCACGTTCCCTCCGGACGGGAGGTAGTTACGTCCGGCTTCCACTTCCGCGCGGAGCATCTCCCCCATGGCCGCTATCTGTTCCTCGACCGGTTCCAGCGCTGTGGCCCAACCTTTTTCGACTATGTCCTGCAGCGGTTTCGCAGTCACGAGGTGCTCCCGTCGAAGCTGGACCATCCGGCGGAACCGGAGAACGGCGCTCCGTCCACTGTCACCGTCGGCGACACCGAAGGACCTGCCACGTGCCCCACCACCGTCCAGCCGTCAGGAATCCGTGCCGTCTGGGGAAACGTCGCAGCGAACACGTGGTCTTCACCTCCGCCCAGAACCCAGGACAGGACTGGCACACCCAAGTCCGCTGCGGCAGAGACGATCTCTTCGCCGACGTCCAATAGTGCACTGTCAATGTCGACCGAGACCGAGGAGGCCTGCGCGATGTGGCCCAGATCGGCGACGAGGCCGTCGGACACATCGGTCAGCGAGGTCGCTCCCGCCAGTGCAGCGAATACACCTTGTTCGTACTCGGGAGTCGGAACTCGGTGAGCGTCGACGAGTACCGCATGCCCCGTCCGACCCGATTCGAGCACTGCGAGACCAGCGGCCGACCAACCGAGATGTCCGACGACGGCGACGACATCACCCGGGCGTGCCCCCGACCGCAGCACCGGCGGTCGTCCTTCGAGATCGCCGAGTGCGGTGACGGAAATCACGAGCTCCTCGGACTGGACGAGATCGCCGCCGATGATCGAGCAACCGGCGCGTTGCGCTTCGCGCCAGAGACCCTCGGACAGACCGTCCGTCACCTCCACCGACGTGGTTGCAGGGCACCCGAGAGCAACGAGGAATCCGGTGCAGCGAGCCCCCATGGCCGAAATGTCGGCCCCATTCTGCGCGACGGCCTTCCGTCCGATGTCGATCGGGCTCGACCAATCGAGCCGGAAGTGCCTGCCCTCCACCAACATATCCGTCGTCGCGACCACTCGACCGTCTGCAGCGGCAACGACTGCAGCGTCGTCGCCCGGCCCGAGGATCGTGTGGCTCGATTGGATCCGGCCGCTCGTCGAACGGTCGATCACGCCGAACTCCCCGACCTCAGCGACCGTCGGACTGTGGGATTCGTCTCGGTCAGCACCGATGTCGATGTTCTTCCTCTTTTCCGTTGTGACCACCTGGCTCCCCTCTCGCGCGGACCGACTCCGACCGCTGCGGTACCTTCTTACCGACAACCGCGCTTGTCGGGTGCGAAGACGCCCGTAATGCGAGACCACCGCGACACTACCTTCGGGTACTGCCGGGACATTCGGAAAGGGCCGACGATGGTGCAAGCGTTCATCCTCGTACAGACAGAGGTGGGTCGATCCGCTCTGGTCGCATCGGCGCTGCACGAGGTTCGTGGAGTCGAATCGGCAGAGGCCGTGCTCGGGCCGTACGACGTCGTCGTCCGTATCGTGGCCGAGGACGAGGACGAACTGACCGCAATCGTCGCTCGCGTACAGAAAGTCGACACGATCACCCGGACGTTGACGTGTCAGGTCGCGGAGATCCCCGCCTGACCCGACTGTCTGTCCTTCTATATCCGAGCGGAAGATGATGACAATCGAAGCCCCATCGCCGGAACCCGAGTCGTCCGAGCGGCGTCACCCGGCCCTCATCGCGACGGCTGTGGCCTTGCCCATCGCGTTGCTGGTCGGGGTCATCGTCGCCGCCGTCACGGTGTCCGGTGATGCAACACGCCCCCCGGAGGCGCTTGGGCCGGTCGATGCTCCCGCTGCTGACAGTTCGGACTGCGTGACACTGCTGGACGCGCTTCCCGAAGCCCTTGGCGATTACACACAGGCCGAACTCGTGGATCCCGCACCGGCAGGCGCACGCGCGTACGCCCCCGACGACGATGTGTCCGAGGCGATAGTTCTTCGATGCGGTCTGCCTCGTCCTGCCGGATTCGACGTGGCATCCGCGCTTCAGGTGATCAACGGCGTTCAGTGGTTCGAGGTATCGGGAGCCGACACGGGAATCGATGCAAGTACCTGGTACACCGTCGACCGACCGGTGTACGTGGCACTGACGGTTCCCGGCGGTTCCGGACCGACCCCGCTGCAGGACGCATCGGACTCGATCGCGGGAGCGTTGCCGCAGACCGCGCTCGACCCTGCACCTCTGCAGTGACCTCGGCTACCTGAGCCCGGTGCCGCGCGCCAATGCCGTCTCGATGAGCGTGTCGATCAGGGTGCGGTAGTCGACTCCCGCGGCATCCCACATCTTCGGGAACATCGAGATCGAGGTGAAGCCGGGCATAGTGTTGATTTCGTTGATGATCGGTCCGTCCTCGGTGACGAACAGGTCGACCCGGGCGAGACCCTGGCAATCCAGCGCTCGGAACGCGTCCACGGCGATCCGGCGGATCTCGTCGCTGACGTCCTGAGAGAGAACCGCGGGAACGTCGAATTCACAAACGTCGTCGAGGTACTTACTGTCGAAGTCGTAGAACGCGTGATCGTCCACCGGGGCGTCGCGCATGCGGATTTCGGCGACAACGCTCGCACGCACGGAACCGTCCGGGAACTCCAGCACTCCGCATTCGACCTCACGACCCGCGATTGCGCCTTCGACGATCACTTTCGGATCGTGGACGCGAGCATGCGTGATCGCACCGGCCAGTCGATCCCAATTGCTGACGCGACTGATCCCGATGGAGGATCCCCCTCGAGAGGGTTTGACGAACACCGGTAGGCCCAGGAACTCCTTCTGCTCGGCAGTCAGGGACTCGACACCACGCCTGAGCACAACCTGTCGGCCCACGGGAAGTCCTTCGGCCGCAAGAAGTTTCTTGGTGAACTCCTTGTCCATACCGGCCGCGCTCGCAAGGACGCCCGGTCCGACATACGGGACCCCTGCTAATTCCAGTAACCCTTGAACTGTGCCGTCCTCACCGTATGCACCGTGCAGCAACGGAAATACGACGTCGACCGAGGACAGGACCGAGCCTGCGTCATCGTCGCCCAACGAGAGCAGTGCGCCCTTCCGGCCAGGATCGGCGGACAAGGTCAGCGCCGTCGAGTTCTTGTCCACACTCGGCAGCACTCGGCCGTGGATGGCGAGTTCAGCGACGTCCTGCGCTCCGAGCACCCACGCGCCCTCCTTCGTGATGCCGACAGGCACGACGTCGTAGCGCTCGGGGTCGATGTGCCGGAGCACACTGCCTGCGGAGACGCAGGAAACCGCGTGCTCATTGCTTCGTCCGCCGAAGATCACGGCAACTTTGATACGGGATCGACTCACGGTGACCCACCGTACCGTCCGAGCGATCTTCGAGCGCGACCCGTCGCCCTTGGCCGAACTACTCCGTCGGTGCTACTCGGGCTTGATTCTGCGTCCGAGGAGATGCCCTACGGCGTCGGGGACGGACAGCCCCTCGTGACACACCCGGTGGACGGCATCGGTCAACGGCATCTCGACGTCGTAGCTCTCGGCAAGCGCGCGCACCGAAGTGCACGACTTCACGCCCTCGGCGACCTGTCCGTGTGCGGCTTCCTGGGCGCTCTCCATCGATCCGCCTGCCCCCAGACGCTCACCGAAGGTTCGATTCCGCGACAGCGTGGACGTACACGTCGCAACGAGATCCCCGACGCCCGCGAGGCCGGCCAGCGTCGCGGGCTTCGCGCCGAGCGCCGTGCCGAGACGAATTATCTCCGCGAGTCCTCTCGTCATGATCGAGGCGAGGGTGTTCTCCCCGTACCCCACCCCGCTGGCCATGCCGCACGCAAGCGCGATGACGTTCTTGCACGCTCCACCGATCTCGCAGCCGATCACGTCTGTATTGGTGTAAGGCCGGAAGTATCCTGTGGCACAGGCCTTCTGAACCTCGAGTGCACGCCGGGAATCCGAACAGGCGATGACTGTCGCGGCCGGCTGGCCCTCCGCGATCGGGCGTGCCAGGTTCGGCCCCGACAATGATGCGATTCGGCTTGGATCGGCACCCGTCACCTGTGCGATGACCTGACTCATCCGCAGCAGCGTTCCGGTCTCGATTCCTTTGGCAAGGCTCAGCAGAGTGGCGTCTTTCGGAATCGAGTCGGTCCACTCGGCGAGGTTGGCTCGAAGCGATTGCGACGGAACCGCGAGAACCACGATGTCGGCACCCTCGAGAGCGCGTTCGGGATCGCTGGTGGCGGTGATGTTGTCGGGCAGAGTGATGCCGGGTAGGTAATCGGGGTTTTCGTGTCCTTCGGCGATTGCGGTGGCGAGCTCGGACCGCCGAGCCCACATCGTCACGTCGGTGCCTGCGTCGGCCAACACTTTGGCGTACGCCGTCCCCCAGGATCCGGAACCGAGTACCGCTGCTCTGGTCATCGAAAGCCACCTTCGTCGATTCGTCCACTCACTGACCCACCCGAGTACGTGGACACCTCGAAAGCCCACGGACCGCCGCCCAACACTAACGTCCCGCCTCGCCCGCCGAGGTCGAACGGTGACGGCTGCAGTACCGCTGGCAGGATCGAGGTCATGAGTACCGCGCACGTGGTGATCGCAGTCAAGGATCTCGCCGCAGCCAAGACGCGTCTGGCCGATGCCTTCGCCGACATCGATCGCGCCCGACTGGTCGCTGCAATGTTCCGGGACACCGTCGTCGCCGCGCGCGCGGTCGATGCCGTCTCGGCCATCACTGTCGTCACGCCGGATCCTTCCATAGCCGCCGCCGCAGTCGACTTGGGCGCCCGGGTGGTGAAGGAACCGTGTGACCGAACACCCTTGGACTCCGTTGCGCGACTCAACTCGGCCTTCGAGGCGGCGGCCTCGATAGTGCGCGCCGAGGGAAGTGACGACATCATCGCTTTGCAGGCGGACCTTCCCGCCCTCCGAACCGCCGAGCTGGCGCAGGCCTACCTCGCGGCTCGTGGGCATGCGAGGTCCGTCGTGAGCGATCATCACGGAACGGGCACTGCCGCCTTGATCGTCGACGGGTCGTCCGGTGAGTTCGCACCGCTGTTCGGACCGTCCTCGGCGCGGCGGCACCGCGAGTCGGGCGCATACGATCTCGACGGACACTGGCCCGGTCTCCGGCTCGACGTCGACACCATCGACGATGTGCGGGAGGCTCACATCCTCGGCGTCGGGCAGGCGACCGCTGCAGTTCTGCGGTCGCTGGGGTGGTAGTCGACTCGACCGCGGCGAGCGAGTCGGACACAATTCATCGATCCGAGTTTCACCGGTCACGGCTATAGGGGATGATCGAGCGGTGAGCAACAGCGAAACAGAAGCCGACTCCGCCGCAACGACAGCCCCGGGACATCGCACCGATGACGGTCCGATCAGTCCGCCGCCGGCCACGACTTCGGCCTCGAGTCCGGCCGCGCTTCCTGCGGCAACTGAACCGCACGCTCCCGATGCCAAAGAGGCGTTACCCGAAAACCGTTATCTGAACCGCGAATTGAGCTGGCTGGACTTCAATTCACGAGTACTTGCACTCGCTGAGGACTCCTCTCTCCCACTGCTGGAGCGTGCGAAGTTCCTGGCAATCTTCGCCTCGAATCTCGACGAGTTCTACATGGTTCGCGTCGCCGGCCTCAAACGTCGCGACGAAACCGGTCTGTCCGTACGATCGGCCGACGGGCTGACCCCTCGTGAACAACTCGCCTTGATCGGTGAACGCACTCAGGAACTGGCGCGCCGTCACGCCCGTGTTCTGCTCGACGCCATTCTTCCGGAGCTCACCGCGGTCGGCATCGAGATCATTCGCTGGTCCGATCTCGACTCGGACGAACGCGGTCGACTGTCGACCTATTTCCACGAGCAAGTGTTTCCGGTCCTCACCCCTCTTGCGGTCGATCCAGCGCACCCGTTCCCCTACATCAGCGGTCTCAGCCTCAATCTCGCTGTCACAGTTAAGGATTACGCCACCTCGGGCGAGCACTTCGCACGTGTGAAGGTTCCCGACAACGTCGATCGATTCGTTCGGGTGCGTCGCGGTGACGGTGGTCATCGAGTCGATGCATTCCTGTCCATGGAAGAGGTGATCTCGGCGCACCTCGACGTGCTCTTCCCCGGAATGGACGTGGTGGAGAGCCACGCCTTCCGCATCACCCGTAACGCCGACTTCGAGGTCGAAGAGGACCGGGACGAAGATCTGCTCCAAGCGCTCGAGCGTGAGCTGGCACGACGCCGCTTCGGCTCTCCGGTTCGGCTCGAGATCGCCGACGACATGACCGAGCACATGCTCGAACTGCTGTTGCGCGAGCTGGACGTCGACCCGAGCGATGTAATTCAGGTGCCAGGGTTGCTCGATCTGTCCTGCCTGTGGCAGGTGTACGGCGTCGACAGGCCGACGCTCAAGGACGCCCCTTTCGTTCCAGCGACACATCCGGCTTTCGGCGAGCGCGAGACACCCAAGAGCGTGTTCTCGACGCTGCGGGACGGCGATGTGCTTGTCCATCACCCGTACGACTCCTTCTCCACCAGTGTGCAGCGCTTCATCGAGCAAGCCGCAGCAGATCCACAGGTACTGGCGATCAAGCAGACCTTGTATCGCACGTCCGGAGACTCACCGATCGTCAACGCGCTCGTCGATGCTGCCGGCGCAGGTAAGCAGGTGGTTGCACTCGTCGAGATCAAGGCGCGCTTCGACGAGCAGGCGAACATCGAATGGGCGCGAAAGCTGGAGAAGGCGGGCGTCCATGTCGTGTACGGTCTCGTCGGACTGAAGACGCACTGCAAGACGTGCCTGGTCGTGCGGCGCGAGGGATCGGTCATTCGCCGCTACTGCCATATCGGAACGGGCAACTACAACCCCAAGACAGCTCGAATCTACGAGGATGTGGGCCTGCTGACTTCCTCGCCCGAGATCGGCGCCGATCTGACCGACCTTTTCAATTCGCTGACCGGTTATTCGCGCAAGACCAGCTACCGCAACCTTCTCGTCGCTCCATACGGTGTGCGTCGCGGCATCATCGAACGCATCGAAGCGGAAGTCGAGTATCTGAAGGCGGGACGCGAGGCGGGTATCCGACTGAAGGCCAACGCGCTCGTCGACGAACAGGTCATCGACGCGCTGTACCGCGCGTCCGCGGCCGGAGTGCCGGTCGAGGTCGTGGTCCGCGGAATCTGTGCGCTGAAGCCAGGTGTGCCCGGATTGAGTGAGAACATCGAAGTTCGATCGATCCTCGGCCGCTTCCTCGAGCACTCACGCGTCCTCAATTTCCGCGGCGCGGACGAGTTCTGGATCGGCAGTGCCGACATGATGCACCGAAACCTCGACCGACGCGTAGAGGTCATGGCGCAGGTCAAAGATCCACGTCTGACCGGCCAGCTGCACGACATCTTCGAATCGGCGCTCGACCCGACAACCCGATGCTGGATTCTACAACCCGACGGTGGCTGGGCGGCGTCGCCGGCTCAGGGAGAAAGCGTCCGCGAGCACCAGGGTGAACTGATGCGCAGCCGGCGGAACCAGGCGTCTTGATGTCTGGCGGCGACAAACCCTTGCGTGCAAACATATTCGCCGCCGGCGCCGTCTTGTGGCGAAACTCTCCCGACGGTGACAACGAGATGCAGGTTGCAATCGTCCACCGCCCGAAGTACGACGATTGGTCGTTCCCCAAAGGCAAGATCGATCCAGGTGAGACGTCGGTCGACGCAGCCGTCCGAGAGGTAGCGGAGGAGACCGGGTTCGATTCTCGACTCGGTCGCTACCTTTCCACTGTGACCTATCCGATTCCAGGACATCGCAAGATGAAGAAGGTCGACTATTGGGCAGCGAAGGCAGAGGACGGAAAATTCGAGCCGAACGCCGAAGTCGACGAACTACGTTGGGTACCACCCAAGGAAGCCGTGCAACAGCTGTCCTACCCGATGGACCACAAGATTCTCCGCCGGTTTCTCAAGCAACCCGTCGACACCGAGACCGTCCTGCTCGTCCGTCACGCCAACGCCGGGCGACGCTCGCGATACAAGGGCGACGATGCCTTGCGACCGCTCGATTCCGTAGGTGAGGCTCAGGCGGCCGCCTTGGTTTCTCAACTGTCCGCATTCGGCGCCGACTCGGTACACGCGGCCAACCGACGCCGGTGCGTTCAGACGGTTCAACCGTTGGCCGATTCCCTTTCCGTCCAGATCACGCTGGAGCCGCTGTTGTCCGAGGAAGGCTATTGGGACGCTCCCCAGGAGGCCCGGCAGCGAGCGCTCGACATCGCTGGTCTCGGAGGCGTCCAGACGATCTGCAGTCAGGGCAAGGTAATTCCCGATCTGCTTCAATGGTGGGCGGACCGCGATGGCGTCACGCTTCCCCCGAACCGAAATCGCAAAGGCAGTGTGTGGGTGCTGTCCCTTCGAGACGGGAAGCTGCTCGCTGCCGATCATCTGGCCAGTCCACTACCGCCGACCCCTGCCGGTAGCTGAACCGAGTCTCAGCACGAAACAAGGCCCCGCGAGATTTCTTCCGCGGGGCCTTGTTCGTCGAACCAGTGCTGTGAAACTACTTGCGTGCTGTGCGCTTTGCGGGAGCCTTCTTGGCTGCCGTCTTCTTGGCCGCGGTCTTCGCCGGAGCCTTCTTGGCCGCTGCTGCAGTCGTGGTGGTCTTCTTGGCCGCGGTCTTCGCCGGAGCCTTCTTGGCTACCGTCTTGCGGGCCGTCGTCTTGGCGGGAGCCGCCTTCTTGGCTGCAGTCTTCGCCGGAGCTGTCTTGCGCGGCGTCGTCTTGGCGGGAGCCGCCTTCTTCGCGGCCGCAGTGGTCTTGCGTGCGGTGGTCTTGACTGCTGCCTTCTTGGCGGCGGTCTTCTTCGCTGCCGCAGTCTTCTTGGCAGGAGCCGAAGCAGATCCACGCTTGACGGCAGGGCCGGTGGCGGGAAGCTTCTGGCCGCCCGCGATGACTGCCTTGAACTGAGCACCGGGACGGAATGCCGGAACATTGGTCGGCTTCACGCGTACGGTCTCGCCGGTGCGGGGGTTACGAGCGACGCGAGCTGCGCGACGACGCTGCTCGAACACACCGAATCCCGTGATGGTGACACTCTCGCCACGGTGGACGGCGCGCACGATGGTGTCGACGATGTTCTCGACAGCCTCTGTGGCGCTCCTCCTGTCAGACCCCAACTTCTCGGTCAGGGCGTCAATCAGCTCTGCCTTGTTCATGGATTTCCTCCGCAATATTGTGGCCCATCGTCGGACCGACTACTACAACGGTAAACCCCAAGACGTCAAGAGTCTATGAGCCACGCCAATTCTCATTCGGCGTGGCGGAATGATTTAGCGCCACAATGCGTGTCGGAGGACGAAATTGCTACCCCTCCGAGGGCTCCTCGATGCGCTCGGGGAGGGTTGCAGGTTTCCATGACGGCCTTGACTTTTCGTACTCCGCAATGGCCTCTACCTGGCGTAATGTCAATCCGATGTCGTCCAGACCTTCCAGCAGCCGCCACCTGGTGTAGTCGTCAATGGCGAAGCGCACCACCAAGGTTCCAGCCGTCACCGTCTTCGCCTCCAGGTCGACGAGAATTTCCAAACCTGGCTGTTCCTCGAGAGCCTTCCAGATCAATTCGACGTCACTTTGATCGACTTCGGCCGCCAGCAGACCGGCTTTTCCGGCGTTCCCCCGGAAGATGTCGGCGAACCGGGAGGCGATGACAACGCGAAAACCGAAGTCCGATAGCGCCCACACCGCATGCTCCCGGGAGGACCCGGTTCCGAAATCGGGACCGGCAACGAGTACCGAACCTTTGTCGTACGGCGCGACGTTGAGGACGAAATCGGAATCGTTGCGCCACTCGGCGAAGAGTCCATCCTCGAATCCCGTGCGCGTCACCCTCTTCAGATAGACAGAGGGAATGATCTGATCGGTATCGACATTGGACCGCCGCAGCGGGACGCCGATTCCTTTATGCCGGGTAAAGGCTTCCATCGAAATATTCTCCTACGTTCGGCGGGTATCGGTACAGCTTCCAGAAATTGGTCTAGTCAAGATCTGCTGGGGACGACAACGTTCCGCGCACCGCAGTAGCGGCCGCCACCAACGGTGAAACCAGATGAGTCCGGCTGCCCTTGCCCTGGCGCCCCTCGAAGTTCCGGTTCGACGTCGACGCCGACCTCTCCCCGACAGCGAGCTGATCGGGATTCATACCGAGGCACATCGAACACCCGGCCTGACGCCATTCTGCGCCGGCGGCCGTGAAAATCTCGCCCAGACCCTCCTTCTCGGCCTGCGCTCGCACACGCATCGAACCCGGGACGATCAACATTCGGACACTGTTCGCGACGGTGCGGCCGTCGAGCACCTCGGCCACGGCGCGGAGATCTTCGATTCGACCGTTGGTGCACGATCCGACGAACACCGTGTCGACGGATACCTCGCGAAGCGGCGTATTCGCCTCCAGTCCCATGTACTGCAAGGCCTTCTCGGCGGCGAGCTTCTCGCTCTCGTCGACCATCGTGGCCGGATCGGGCACTCGATCTCCGAGCGGGGCCCCTTGGCCGGGATTGGTTCCCCAGGTGACGAACGGAGTGAGCGAGGAAGCGTCGATATGTACTTCGTTGTCGAAGACGGCATCCGGATCGGTCTTCAATTCCTCCCATGCCGCAACCGCAGCATCCCAGTCGCTACCTTGTGGCGCATGGGGACGGCCCTTGATGTACTCGTAGGTGATCTCGTCCGGGGCGATCATCCCGGCGCGGGCGCCCGCCTCGATCGACATGTTGCAGATGGTCATTCGAGCTTCCATCGACAGCTTTCTGATGGCTTCGCCGCGGTACTCGAGAACGTATCCCTGACCGCCACCGGTGCCGATCTTCGCGATCACCGCGAGAATCAGATCCTTGCTCGTAACTCCGGGAGCCAGCTCACCGTCGACCGTGATGGCCATCGTCTTGAAGGGTCGCAGTGACAGTGTCTGAGTAGCCATGACATGTTCGACCTCGCTGGTACCGATACCCATCGCGATCGCGCCGAACGCGCCGTGGGTCGAGGTATGACTGTCGCCGCACACCACCGTCATCCCGGGCTGCGTCAGCCCCAATTGGGGGCCGATGATGTGCACGATGCCCTGATCCAGATCACCCATCGGATAGAGCCGAACACCGAACTCCTCACAGTTGCGGCGCAACGTGTCCACCTGCGTACGAGACACCAGGTCCTTGATCGGCGAAAAAATGTCCGCCGTCGGTACGTTGTGATCCTCGGTCGCGATGGTCAGATCGGGCCTACGCAACGGGCGGTTCGCCAGACGCAGACCGTCGAAAGCCTGTGGACTGGTGACCTCGTGAACCAAATGCAAGTCGATGTAGATCAAGTCGGGTTCACGCGAACCGCCCTCGCCACCGCCGCGAACGACGACATGCTGATCCCAGACTTTCTCTGCCAGTGTGCGTGCTGTGCCGGCCATAAGAACACCAACCATTCCTCGAGTGCGTCGCGCCGGTGGACTGTTCGGCTGGCCCACGTCGCTTATTCCGTGTCGACATATCCAAACTCGACCCGGTGGTGACTTCCCACTATGCGAGACGATAATATCGACCTATGAGACAGCATAGCGGCATCGGTGTTCTCGACAAAGCGATGGGTGTTCTGCACGCGGTGGCCGAGGAGCCCTGCACGCTCAGCGATCTCTGCACTCGCACCGGGCTTCCGAGAGCAACCGCGCACCGCCTCGCTGTCGGCCTCGAGATTCACCGCCTGCTGACCCGCGATTCGAACGGACTGTGGCGACCCGGCCCGGGGCTTGCCGAACTCGCCGCCACCGCAGCGGACACATTGATCGATGCCGCAGCGGCCGTACTTCCTCGCCTTCGTGAAATCACCGGCGAAAGCGTGCAGGTCTACCGCTGCGAGGGGACCGTACGCGTGTGCGTGGCCTCGATGGAACCACCGACAGGACTGCGCGACACGGTCCTCGTCGGTGCGCGATTGCCCATGACCGCAGGCTCCGGCGCAAAGGTTCTGCTCGCGTGGGCCGATGCACAGACTCAGCGCGCGGTGCTCCCCGACGCGGAATTCGGCGAGCGGGTTCTCGCCGAAGTACGCAGGCGCGGATGGGCCCAGAGTGCAGGTGAACGGGAGCCTGGCGTCGCAAGCGTCGCTGCGCCGGTCAGGGACGGCGCCGGTAACGTGGTTGCGGCCGTGTCCGTCTCGGGTCCGATCGACCGAATCGGCAGGCGCCCAGGCGCACGATGGGCCGCCGACCTCCTCGCTGCGGCGGATGCGATACACAAACGTTTGTAGCGACTCTTGCCGAAACACGGTGTCTCGGCGGTAACGTCTGCTACATAGGACAGCGTGGGTAACAATCAGCGTGCACAGATCACGATGTCAGAATCCGAGACCGCCACGTTTCTCGAGCGCTCTCGCATCGCCAACCTCGCCACGATCGGCCGCGACGGGAGACCTCACCTGGTCGCCATGTGGTACGCCCTGATCGACGGGGACGTGTGGTTCGAGACGAAGTCGAAATCTCAGAAGGCTGTCAACCTCCGCCGAGACTCCAGGGTGACGATTCTCGTGGAAGACGGTCTCACCTACGAGACGCTCCGAGGAGTGTCGATCGAGGGGCGGGCCGAGATCGTCGACGATCCAGCGTCGATCAGACGGGTCGGCATCAGCGTGTGGGAGCGCTACACAGGGCCGTACTCCGACGACGTAGCGCCACTCGTCGATCAGATGATGAACAAGCGCATTGCGGTGCGCATAGCCGTCGATCGCGTCCGATCATGGGATCACCGCAAGCTCGGGCTTCCTGCCATGCCACTCGGCGGGACTACGGCAACGTACTTGTGACCACTCCGGCCCGCTCGCGCGGAAAAATCGGGTGAGCACGACGTCACAGGTGCGGTACGTTTCAATCGTCACCGACGTGCGAGGAGCGATCATGTCCGAATCGACCAATGAAGATCTCAAGAAGAAGTTTCGTGAGGCACTCGAGAAGAAGAACCATAAGTCGACCCTGTCCACCGATCACAAGGACAGCGGCTCCAAGATCAACAATGCACACGGTCCTGCAGATCATCAGAAGATGTTCCGCCGCAAGAGCGTCTGACATTTTTCGGCAAGGATCGAGCAAAAAAAATACCCTCTCATCGCACGCGATGAGAGGGTATTTTTCATTCTTGTAGCCCCGACGGGATTCGAACCCGCGCTACCGCCTTGAGAGGGCGGCGTCCTAGGCCGCTAGACGACGGGGCCAGGAACTTTCAGATACTGCATACTTACAACCAAGGCGAACCAGTTGAAAGCTCAGCCAGCTTAACCGGCTGACGCTCGGCGACCAAATCGTCTCCGAACGTTTGCTGGGGTACCAGGACTCGAACCTAGAATGGCGGTACCAGAAACCGCTGTGTTGCCAATTACACCATACCCCAATGACCTTGGCGCTGATCCGCATCTTGTCGATGTGCACCGCGTTTCGAGCCGGGATAGAGACTATCAAAGGACAGTGGTGTTTCTCCAAATCGCCAGGTCAGGGACCTCGATTCGAGCTCAGTGGTAGCGATCGACCCTGCCGGCGACGGTCCGACGTGGTCAGCGCAGACTCGAGTGCGATGAGAACTGCGAGTTCGACCCGATGAGGATGGTGGTGGCGCCCACGGATGCGTCGACGTTCCTCTTCCCCACCACCGAGGACGGGGTTCCCTCGGGACCGACCATCGAGTGCTCGGATCTCGCGGAGACTGTCTCTCGGATCGAACGGAGCGAGCAGCCCAGATGGGTGTGGGAGAGCGCCGCCCGCACCTATCCGACGCTTCTGCGCGCGGATGTCCGGGTAGCCAGATGCCACGACCTGTCGTTGACCGAGGCCATTCTCCGAATGCGCCGAGGTGAGACGTACGTACCAGGACAGACCACCGTCGACGATCGGCCGGGGCTGTTCGACGCCTATCAGCATCCGAGTTCGGACTCGGTGGTCACCTGGCATCGCACTCAGTTGCAGACAATCGGCGATTCCAGCGACCTGCGACTGCTGACCGCCGCCGAGTCCGCGGGTGGCCTTGCCGCCGCAGAGATGAGCTTCGACGGGCTCCCTTTTTCCGCCGCTGCGCACGAGAACTATCTCGAGAAAGCACTTGGCAGCCGACCCATCGAAGGCCACCTTCCACCTGAATTGACGGCACTGGAAGCAGCGGTCGGCGACGCGTTCGGGCGACGCGTGAATCCGAGCTCACCGGTGGAAGTCGTGTCCGCGTTCGCCCGAGCAGGTATCGAACTGACATCGACGCGGGCACACGTGCTTCGCGACATCGACCATCCAGCCGCTCCGCTCCTCCTCCGCCACCGAGACCTGTCGAAGTTGTTCAGCACCAACGGCTGGGCATGGGCCGACACCTGGGTGCGCGGAGACAGATTCCGTCCGGTGTACGTTCCAGGCGGTGTGGTGTCCGGTCGGTGGTCCAGCCGCGGAGGTGGAGCCCTGCAAATACCGAAACCGTTGCGTAGCAGTATCATCGCAGACCCAGGACACCAGCTTGTGATTGCCGATGCCGGCCAGCTGGAACCACGAATTCTGGCCGCGATGTCGAGGGACCGAAAAATGATGGAAGCGGCGGGATCCGACGATCTCTACGCACCCGTTGCGGCGGCAGCGTTCGACGGGGACCGAGCGAAGGCAAAGGTAGCGGTGCTGGGAGTGCTGTACGGGGCTACCGCGGGTGAGGCGCGGTCGCTGCTGGTTCTGCTGCGCCGTCGCTTTCCCGACGCAGTCGAATTCGTGGAGAAGGCGGCACGAGCCGGCGAGCGCGGCGAGGTGGTTCGTTCGCTACTGGGTCGCGCCTGCCCTCCCCCTGACGAAGCCTGGTGGTCGCACGGCGACGCACACGCCCGCGGGCGCTTCACTCGGAACTTCGTCGTTCAGGCGACCGCCTCCGAATGGGCACTGTGCTTGCTGGCAGACCTGCGCCGTCGGTTGGCCGAGAACGCCGGTTCCGGCGAACTGGTGTTCTTCCAACACGACGAGGTCGTCGTCCACAGCCGCGAACCCGACACGGCAGCCCGCCTCGTCATCGAGGCCGCCGAGACCGCGACGCGGTTGTTGTTCGGCGACACGGAGGTTCGATTCCCCATGGATGTCGCGATCAGAGAGTGTTATGCCGAGCCGGATTGATCCTCGCCGCGGGGACCGTCGAACGTCACGTCGATCTCCTCGAATCCCTTGCTCCGCTGTGCTTCGGCCTGCCCTGTATAGGTCAGCCTGTCCCCCTCGGTCAGCTGTACGTCGTCGGTGAACGGCGTCAGAAGGGCACGCGGATACAACTTGTCGACACGAACCACGTTGATCTCGACTGAAATCACGACGAGGGCGGCTGCGATGTACATGAATGCAAGCAGACCGAGGACGACGGCGAACACCCCGTTGGTGATCGAGGCCCGCGAGACGACGTACTTGATGTAGACGCCGCCGAACGTCTGCAACAGCTGCCAGATGACACCGGCCACGACCGCCCCGGGGAGCACGTCGGCTACCGAGAGCGCTCGCGCGGTGGCGAGCCGGAAGGCGACGGTGAATACGATGACGTTCAGAACGACCACTGCGACGAGAACCACGGCGCCACTGACGGCTCCGAAATATCCGGCGGAGCTCGCGACGTTCACGGCCGTGATCGCAAGGACCGCAACTCCGACAGTGCTGAGCAGAGCCAATCCCCGAACACGCGCAAAGATCGGATCGGGACGAAGATTCTTGGGGACCGCCCACGCGGTGTTCATCGCGTTCTGGACGGCCACCGCGACTCCGAGTCCACCGTAGAGCGAACCGAGGACACCGACGACCAATCCGAGTGTCCCACCACCGATCTTGTCGGGCTCGCCGACATCGGAACCGATGATCGGAATCTGACTCAGTGCGGAGTCGAGGATTTGCTGCTGCAACTCGGGGTTACCGGCAAGCACGATCCCGAGAATGGTCGATGCGAGCAACAGCAGAGGAAAGAGAGAGACGAACGCGTAGTACGCGATCAGGGCCGCAAGATATCCACCTTGGTCGTCGACGAACTTGTAGATCACCGCCAGCGGAAACCCGAGGACCGGATGCTTGCGTTGCACCCGGTCCAGCCGGCCGGCCGCGCTCAAGGGATCACGACGCCTGGCCGACCGTGGCGCGCGCAGCGGCGAGTCGTGCCAATGTCGTGTCCCGCCCGAGCAACTCCATCGACTCGTAGAGCGGGGGGCTGATGTGAGATCCGGTCACCGCGACCCGCACCGGAGCGAACGCCTTACGAGGCTTGAGCTCGAGACCGTCGATCAGGGCCGCCTTCAAGGACTCTTCCAACGCTGCGGTTCGCCACTCGGGCACCGCCTCGAGCGCAGCGATGGTCGCGTCGAGCACCGGTCCGGCATCGTTACCGAGGTTCTTCGCAGCTGCAGCCGGATCGATCGCGAATTCCCCGTCGGCGACATAGAGGAATTTCAGCAGTGCCCACGCGTCGGACAGCACGACGATGCGCGTCTGAACCAGATCTGCCGCGACGGCGAACTGCGCATCGTCGATCTCTGCGGGAAGCTGGCCCTGTTCGGTCAGGAACGCGCGGAGACGAGCAGCGAAGTCGGCCGGCTCGAGAAGCCTGATGTGCTCGGCATTGATCGCGTCGGCCTTCTTCTGGTCGAATCTCGCTGGATTCGAATTGACTTTCGAGATGTCGAACGCGGCGACCATCTCGTCTAGAGAAAATACGTCGTGATCGTCCGAGATACCCCATCCGAGAAGGGCAAGATAGTTGAGAAGCCCCTCGGGAACGAAGCCGCGGTCGCGATGGATGAACAGATTCGATTCGGGATCCCTCTTGGAGAGCTTCTTGTTCCCCTGCCCCATCACGAACGGCAGGTGTCCGAACTGCGGCGTGAAGCCTGCGACACCGATCCGCTCGAGCGCTTCGTACAATGCGAGCTGACGCGGAGTCGACGACAGAAGGTCCTCACCGCGAAGCACGTGGGTGATCTTCATCAAGGCATCGTCCACGGGATTGACCAAGGTATACAGGGGAATTCCGTTTCCACGAGTGAGCGCGAAGTCAGGGACTGTCCCGGCCTTGAAAGTCGTCTCGCCACGAACGAGGTCGTCCCACGAAAGATCGTGGTCCGGCATCCGAAGGCGCACAACGGCTTTACGTCCGTCCGCCAGGAACGCCGCCTTCTGATCCGCGGTCAGATCCCGATCGTAGTTGTCGTAACCCAACTTCGGGTCGCGGCCGGCAGCGAGGTGCCTGGCCTCGACCTCCTCAGGAGTCGAGAAGGATTCGTATGCCTCACCAGCGTCGAGCAGCTTCTGCACAACCTCGAGATGCTGATCACGACGGAGCGACTGGCGGTACGGTTCGTAGGGCCCACCGACCTCCGGGCCTTCGTCCCAGGACAGTCCGAGCCACCGCAACGCGTCGAGAATCGACGCGTACGACTCCTCCGAATCGCGCGCAGCGTCGGTATCCTCGATGCGGAAGACGAAGGTTCCGCCGTGGTGTCGGGCGAACGCCCAGTTGAACAATGCGGTTCGGATCAATCCGACATGCGGCGTGCCCGTCGGTGACGGACAGAATCGAACACGTACTTCGGTGGAGGTCATAGCTCGCTCACGTTCGAGGGGATGAATTGGTCTCTAGCTTTTCGCGGCAACAGGATTGGTCAAGGTACCGATGCCCTCGACGGTGATCGACACCGTCTGTCCCGCGGTGATCGGCCCGACCCCCTCGGGCGTCCCGGTGAGGATCACGTCGCCCGGCAGCAAAGTCATCACCGCAGAGATCCATTCGATGATCTCCGGGATGTCGTGCAGAAGCAGAGACGTTCGGCTGCGCTGCGCGACCGCACCGTCGACCTCGGTCTTTATCTCGACGTCGGAGGCATCGAGCTTGGTTTCGATCCAGGGTCCGAGCGGGCAGAACGTGTCGTGCCCTTTCGCCCTGGTCCACTGACCGTCCTGACGCTGATGATCACGCGCGGAGACGTCGTTCGCGATCGTGTAGCCGAGTACTACGTCGAGAGCTTTGGCCGCAGGGACGTCCTTACAGGGACGACCGATGACGACTGCGAGTTCTCCCTCGTAGTGCACCTCGCTGGATGTAGGAGGCAGGACGATCGGGGCACCGGGACCGACGATCGAGGTGTTGGGCTTGATGAAGATGACCGGATCCTTCGGCGCCTCTCCGCCCATCTCCGCCGCGTGTGCCGCGTAGTTCTTTCCGATGGCGATGATCTTGCTCGCCAGAATCGGCGCAAGCAGGCGCACGTCAGCGAGAGGCCAGGATCGACCGGTGAAGGTCGGTGTGCCGAAAGGATGTTCGGCGATCTCCCGGGCCGTCTGCTGCTCACCTTCTCCCTCGATACTCACGAACGCCACACCATCAGGACTTGCAATTCGACCGAGACGCATGTCGAAAGTCTATCGACCACTACTCCGCGCGTCGGCACGCCCGTCCGATAGCCCCGCCACGACGGGTGTACAGTCCACTCATCGTTTCACGATGCAAGATTTGATGCCCATATAGTGAGATTTGAGGATAGGACATGACCACGACCGACCGCCATCATCGAACACGCACGTCGCGAAAATGGTTCATGCTGGCACTCGGCATGCTCGCGCAGACGGCGGGTGCGGTCTTCATCAACGGCGCAGCATTTCTCATTCCGGCACTGCACGACGACCGAGGCCTCAGCCTCGCCAGCGCAGGACTACTCGTCGCGATGCCGACAGTCGGAATAATGCTGACTCTCATTGCCTGGGGTGTACTCGTCGATCGCATCGGCGAACGACTGGTGTTGGTGATCGGCCTCGGACTCACCGCACTCTTCAGCTTCGCAGCCGTATTCACGACCTCGTTCGTGCTTCTCGGCCTCTGTCTCCTCGCGGGCGGCATGGCGGCCGCAAGTGCGAACAGCGCGTCGGGTCGAGTGGTCGTCGGCTGGTTTCCGCCGCAACGACGAGGCCTCGCAATGGGAATCCGCCAGATGTCGGTACCGCTCGGCGTCGCCATCGCCGCCCTGACCATCCCCTCCATCGCACGCGATCACGGCGTCTCTGCTGCCCTCCTCGTCCCGGCGATCATCTGCCTCACCGGAGGTCTCCTGTGCCTTGGCGTCGTCGATCCCCCACGACCGAGCCGGGCAGCAGCTGCAGAGAAGGGTCTACTCGCGAACCCGTATCGGTCGAGCAGTCAATTGTGGCGAATCCACTCGACGTCTGTCCTGCTCGTCGTCCCCCAGTACGTCGTATGGACCTACGCACTGGTGTGGCTGATGTCCGACCGTGAATGGTCGGCCGCATCGGCAGGCATACTCGTCACCGTCACGCAGATCCTCGGGGCTCTCGGCCGGATGGGGATCGGCGCGCTGTCCGACCGCGTCGCAAGCCGGATGCGGCCCCTGCGATGGGTAGCTGCCAGCGCGGCAGTCAGTATGCTGGGCCTCGCACTGACGGACTGGCTCGATTCACCGCTCTCCGTCGCCCTACTCGTGGTCGCATCGATCGTCACCGTCGCACCGAACGGGCTTGCGTTCACAGCCGTCGCCGAGTACTCCGGTCCGTACTGGAGCGGTCGGGCTCTCGGCGTCCAGAACACGGGGCAGTTCATCGCTGCGTCCCTGGTACCTCCCGCCTTCGGCGCCCTCGCAGCGGTCAGCTTCCCCTTGGCATTCCTGATATCGGCCGTCTTCCCTGCCCTGTCCGTACCTGTGATCCCTGACGATCACGAGTCGAGCGAGTAGGTCGCCGTTCTGGGTCTGGGTCGGTTCGGCCCCGCCCCCCGGTGACCGAATGTCTATTTCGGTCACCTGGCGGGACCGAATGTCTGTCTCGGTCACTCTGAGTGTGCGAGTGTCCCATTCGGTCACTTGGCGGGACCGAATGTCTGGTTCAGTCACCCGGGGCGCTAGCGAACGACTCATTCGGTCACCGGTGGGCACCCCAGAAACAGCGAATGTCCCATTCGGTCTCCGGAGTGGAGACCGAATGGGACATTCGGTGCGAAAAAGAGTGAGCCCTGACTACAACCGCCCGGCGATTCGGTCGCCGACCTCCGAGGTGCTTGCGGCTGCTGCCCCTCGCGAGGCGAGGTCTGCGGCGACGGCCGCTTCGACTCGCTCGGAGTTCGCATGATCGCCGAGGTGAGCGAGGAGCAGCGAGACCGACAGGATTGCAGCCGTCGGATCGGCCTTACCCTGTCCCGCGATGTCGGGGGCACTGCCGTGAACGGGCTCGAACATGGACGGGTTCGTCCTCGTCGCGTCGATGTTTCCGCTGGCTGCGAGCCCGATTCCGCCACTGACGGCGGCCGACAGGTCGGTCACGATGTCGCCGAACAGGTTGTCGGTGACGATGACATCGAAGCGTCCCGGATCGGTGACGAGGTGGATCATCGCCGCGTCGATGTGCTGGTAGGCGACCTCGACGTCGGGGAACTCCGAGGACACCGCCTCGACCGTGCGTGCCCACAGGCTTCCGGCGAAGGTCAGCACGTTGGTCTTGTGCAGCAACGTGAGGTGCTTCCGACGCCCGAGTGCACGGGCGAACCCGTCACGTACGACGCGTTCGACGCCGTAGCGCGTGTTGACGCTGACCTCGGTGGCAACCTCGTGCGGGGTGTTCACCCGCAATGCACCGCCGTTGCCCGTGTACGGACCTTCGGTTCCTTCGCGGACCACGACGACGTCGATTGCCTTGTTGCCGTCGAGCGGACCGACCACGCCCGGGTACAGCTTCGCCGGCCGCAGGTTGATGTGGTGATCGAGCTCGAAACGGGCCCGCAACAGCAGACCGCGTTCGAGCACGCCACTGGGCACCGACGGATCACCGATTGCGCCCAAGAGAATTGCGTCGTGCCCGCGAAGTTCGTCGAGCACCGAATCCGGGAGAAGCTCACCGGTCGCGTTGTACCGGCGAGCACCGAGGTCGTACTCGGTCTTCGAGGTACCGGGCACGACGACGTCGAGCACCTTCAGCGCTTGTTCGACAACCTCGGGACCTATTCCATCTCCGGCGATGACGGCGAGCTTCATTGACTCCTCGTTCTTTCGGGGCAATCGGGTACGTGTCGGATCAGAACAGCTCAGGACAGGTCGACGAGTTCGATCGTCGACGCGCCCACTGCACTGGCGATGCTTGCACGGAGCTCCTGGGACACGTCCTTGTCGACGCGAAGAAGGATCGTCGCGCCGTCGCCTTCCGAGTCCTGGCTGAGTGCGGCAGCTTGGATGTCGATGCCGGCGTCGCCGAGCAACGTACCGATGCGGCCGAGGCTTCCCGGCTGGTCGGCGTAGTTGACGATGAGGTTCTTGCCCTCGGCACGGAGTTCGAAGTTGCGACCGTTGATGTTGACGATCTTCTCGACCTGCGAAGTACCGGTGAGCGTTCCGGCGACGTTGAGGACGCTTCCGTCGCCGTAGACAGCGCGGATGTCGACGACGCTGCGGTGGTTCTCGCTCTCGGACGCCTTCGTGACCTCGGCTGTGACGCCTCGTTCTTCGGCGAGCGACGGGGCGTTGACGAACGTGACCGAGTCCTCGATGACAGCGGAGAACAGCCCGCGCAGCGCTGAAAGCTTCAAGATCTCGACGTCCTCTGCCGCGAGTTCGCCGCGGACATCCACCGACAGTGACGAAGGGAGCTCTTCGGACAGTGCACCGAGCAGCACGCCCTGCTTGCGAACGATTTCGAGCCATGGCGAAACCTCTTCGCCGACGGCTCCGCCCTTGACGTTGACAGCGTCGGGAACGAATTCACCTGCGAGGGCCAGCAGTACCGACTTGGCGACGTCGGTGCCCGCGCGATCCTGCGCCTCGGTGGTCGAGGCGCCGAGGTGCGGAGTCACGACGACCTGCGGCAACTCGAACAACGGACTGTCGGTGCAGGGCTCGGACGCGTAGACGTCGATGCCCGCAGCGAAGACGTGGCCACTGGTGATGGCGTCGGCGAGCGCCTGCTCGTCGACGAGTCCACCGCGGGCAGCGTTGACGACGATGACACCAGGCTTGGTCTTGGCGAGTGCTTCCTTGCCGATGATGCCCTTGGTCTCGGGTGTCTTCGGCAGGTGAACGGAGAACATGTCTGCACGCGTGAGCAGCTCGTCGAGGGTGACGAGCTCGATGCCCAGCTGGGCTGCGCGGGCAGCGGAGACGTACGGGTCGTACGCGATGACGTGGGTTTCGAAGGCTGCCAGCCGTTGCGCGAACAGCTGACCGATTCGGCCGAGTCCGACGACGCCGACGGTCTTGCCGAAGATTTCCACTCCGTTGAACTTGCTGCGCTTCCATTCGTGCTGACGCAGGGTCGCGTCCGCCGCCGGAATCTGGCGAGCTGCGGAAAGAAGCAACGTGACCGCGTGCTCGGCTGCGGTGTGGATGTTGGACGTCGGAGCATTGACGACGAGAACGCCGCGCTCGGTGGCTGCGGGCACATCGACGTTGTCGAGGCCCACGCCTGCACGGGCGACGATCTTCAGGTTCGTTCCGGCCGAGAGCACCTCGGCGTCCACGGTAGTGGCGGATCGAACGAGGATCGCGTCGGCCTCGGGGACCGCGGCGAGCAGAGCCGGGCGGTCCGGTCCGTCGACCCAACGAACCTCGACGCCGTCGCCGAGTGCCTCGACGGTGGACTGCGCAAGTTTGTCGGCGATCAGTACGACAGGACGGCCTGGCTGGCTCACGTGAAAAACTCCCCTATTTCGGTTGGAAACTTCTGTCGGTCGAGCTGGGCTTTGTGTCTGCGGTGCGGTCGAGTTTAGATGTGCGGCCGGATGGAACAGGTTCCCACCCTCGCGGGGTGACGACCGAGAGGCACCCGCACGCGCGTCGAACACGCGCTTCGGGTGCCCCTCGATGTGCAGCGGAACGTCAGGCGGTTTCGGTGATCGGCCGATCGACCCAGCTCATCAGGTCGCGCAGCTTCTTGCCGGTGACCTCGATAGGATGCTCGGCGTTCGCCTTGCGGAGTCCCTCGAGCTCGGTGTTGCCGTTCTCGACATTGGCGACCAGGCGACGGGTGAACTCACCCGACTGGATGTCGGCCAGAATGGCCTTCATCCGCTCCTTGGTGCCTGCGTCGATGACGCGCGGTCCCGAAAGGTAGCCACCGAACTCGGCGGTGTCGGACACCGAGTAGTTCATCCGAGCGATGCCGCCCTCGTACATCAGGTCGACAATCAGCTTGAGCTCGTGCAGAACCTCGAAGTACGCCATCTCGGGCGCGTATCCCGCCTCGACCATGACCTCGAAGCCCGTCTTGACGAGCTCTTCGGTGCCGCCGCACAGCACGGCCTGCTCGCCGAAGAGGTCGGTCTCGGTTTCTTCCTTGAACGTGGTCTTGATGACGCCTGCGCGGGTGCCGCCGATGCCCTTGGCCCACGACAGTGCGAGCGCCTGGCCCTCACCCTTCGGGTCCTGGTCGATGGCGATGAGCGCCGGGACGCCCTTGCCGTCGACGAACTGGCGACGCACGAGGTGGCCGGGGCCCTTGGGTGCGACCATGCCGACGGTGACGAACTCGGGAGCCTTGATCAGGTCGAAGTGGATGTTGAGTCCGTGGCCGAAGAACAGCGCGTCGCCGTCCTTCAGGTTGGGCTCGATCTCCTCGGAGAAGATCTTGGCCTGAGCGGTGTCAGGTGCGAGCACCATGATCACGTCGGCCCACTCGGACACCTCGGCGGGAGTGCCGACCTTCAGGCCCTGCTCCTCCGCCTTGGCGCGAGACTTCGAGCCAGCCGCCAGGCCGATGCGCACATCGACGCCGGAGTCGCGCAGGCTCAGCGAGTGCGCGTGGCCCTGGCTTCCATAGCCGATCACAGCGACCTTGCGGCCCTGAATGATCGACAGATCAGCATCGTCGTCGTAGAACATCTCGACTGCCACTGTTTGTAACCTTTCCTTCGATTTCGCTGAATATCACTTCCGCCGCTCAGCGCGACGCTGTGATCGATTTCGGTCCACGTCCGACGGCAACGACTCCCGACTGAACTATTTCTCGAATTCCATAGGGGTCCAACATCTTGAGCAACGCATCGAGCTTCGAGCGTGTGCCCGTCGCCTCGACCGTCACAGCCTCGGGCGATACGTCGATCACCTTGGCGCGGAACAGGTTGACGGTCTCGATGACCTCGCTGCGCACGCTCGAGTCTGCACGAACCTTGATGAGCAGGAGCTCACGCGCAACCGACGAGTCGTCGTCCTGCTCGACGATCTTGATGACGTTGATGAGCTTGTTGAGCTGCTTCGTCACCTGCTCGAGCGGGAACTCGTCGACGGTCACGACGATCGTCATGCGGGAAATCCCGGGAATCTCGGTGCCCCCGACCGCAAGCGAAGAGATGTTGAAGCCGCGACGTGAGAACAGTGCGGCAACGCGGGCCAGCACACCTGGCTTGTCCTCGACGAGAACGCTGAGGGTATGGCTCGTGCTCACTTGTCGATGCCTTTCGCGTCGGTTGACTGAACTTCTGCGTGCAGGGCGTCGCCGTGGGCTTGTTCTCGCGCCATGGCCTCATGGATGATTGCCGGCTCCGCGACGGAGGCTTCGTCCTCGTCGAACAACGGACGGATCCCGCGCGCCGCCATGATCTCGTCGTTGCCGGTACCCGCAGCCACCATCGGCCACACCTGGGCGTCGGCGCCGACGATGAAGTCGATGACGACCGGGCGGTCGTTGATCGCACGTGCCTGGGCAATGACAGCGTCGACATCTTCCTCACGCTCGCAGCGAATTCCGACACAACCAAGCGCTTCCGCCAGCTTGACGAAGTCCGGGATGCGCTGCGCGCCGTGGGTACCCAGATTGGTGTTCGAGTAGCGCTCTTCGTAGAACAGAGTCTGCCACTGACGCACCATGCCGAGGTTGCCGTTGTTGATCAATGCAACCTTGATCGGGATGCCCTCGACTGCACACGTCGCGAGTTCCTGGTTGGTCATCTGGAAGCAGCCGTCACCGTCGATGGCCCAGACCTCGGCGTCGGGAAGGCCCATCTTGGCACCCATCGCTGCGGGAACTGCATAGCCCATCGTGCCGAGTCCGCCCGAGTTCAGCCACGTGCGCGGCTTCTCGTAGTTGATGAACTGGGCAGCCCACATCTGGTGCTGTCCGACGCCTGCGCAATAGATCGCATCGGGTCCGGCGAACTTGCCGACCGAGGAGATCACGAACTCCGGGGACATGCTGCCGTCGCTAGGACGGTCGTAGCTGAGCGGGTAGGTCTTACGAATCCCGTCCAGGTACTGCCACCAATCCTCGAGCTCGAGGGTGGTGCCGGTTGCCTGATCGGCGCGGATCGCCTCGATGAGCTCGGTGATGACCTCTTTGCAGTCGCCCACGATCGGGACGTCGGCGTAGCGGTTCTTGCCGATCTCGGCAGGGTCGATGTCGGCGTGGATGACCTTGGCATTCGGCGCGAACGACGACAGCTGTCCGGTGACGCGGTCGTCGAATCGTGCACCCAGCGTGATGAGCAGGTCGCTCCGCTGGAGAGAAGCCACAGCCGCAACGGTGCCGTGCATTCCCGGCATGCCCAGATTCAGCTGGTGTGTATCCGGGAACGCACCGCGCGCCATCAACGTGGTGACGACCGGGATGCCGGTCAGTTCGGCCAGTTCGAGCAACTCGGCAGATGCGTTCGCCTTGATGACGCCGCCACCGACGTACAGGACGGGCTGCTTGGAGTCGGCGATGAACCGGGCTGCTTCGCGGACTTGCTTGCCGTGCGGTTTGGTCACCGGACGGTACCCGGGGAGGCGCATCTCCGGCGGCCACGAGAACGTGGTCTGCGCCTGCAGGACGTCCTTCGGGATGTCGACGAGAACAGCGCCGGGCCGACCGGATGACGCGATGTAGAACGCCTCGGCCATGATGCGCGGGATGTCCGCCCCATCGGTGATCAGGAAGTTGTGCTTTGTCACCGGCATGGTGATGCCGGAGATATCGGCCTCCTGGAAGCCGTCGGTGCCGATGAGGCTGCGAGCGACCTGTCCGGTGATCGCGACGACCGGGACCGAGTCCATCTGAGCGTCGGCGAGCGGGGTCACCAGGTTGGTGGCACCAGGTCCGGACGTGGCCATGCAGACGCCGACGCGGCCGGTGGCCTGCGCGTATCCAGTGGCAGCGTGACCCGCGCCCTGCTCGTGGCGAACGAGGACGTGTCGAACCTTCTTCGAATCGAACAGTGGGTCGTATACCGGAAGCACGGCGCCGCCCGGAATGCCGAATACCGTGTCGACGTCGAGTTCCTCGAGTGCTCGAACGACGGATTGTGCGCCGGTCACCTTCTCGGGGGCGACGTGACGTCGGGATCCGTCGATGGCGCCGTTGTTTTCGGGCGCCGACGAGCTGTTGGCTGCCCCCGACTTACGTGTCGTGGGCCCTGGGCGTGCAGTTGGTGCGCTCACTGATGCTTCCTCAGTATGAAAGAAATTGCTGGGCGATCTCTGGGCAAGAAAAAACCCCCGTCAGCCGAGGCTGGACGAGGGTGGCGCGTCGATGCGAGTAGGAGTGAACCGGCTCAGGCGACGACGCGCCGGCCGATTACGAGTATCCATGTTCGCTTCACGCGCTCGACGGTAGGCGCGCGCATAGCGAAGAGTCAAACTCGTCACGACGCAATCCCATTATGTGAGATCGCGTAGATGCAATGCGAAGATGAAGGGGTGTCACCTTCGCAGCAGTCCGAACCACCGGACATATCCTCCCATACGCCCGATCCGTCGCCGCAGGTCATCCGTCTCCCGCGCCTAGCGCTGGTCGGCGTCGCCCTCCTCGTCTTCGGTGTCGCCTTCCCCGCAATCAGCTGGCCCGCCGCTTTCGGATGGCTGTTCGTACTTCCGATCGCCGTCGCCGTCTGGGTTATCCGGGTGCGCACAGTCATCGGTCGCGACGGACTGGCAATGCGTCGGGTCTTCGGATCCGACTCGGTCCGCTGGGACGAGGTCCGCGGGATCCACTTCCCCGATCGCCGATGGGCCCGGGTCGTGCTCGACGACAAATCCGAGAAGTCGCTTCCGTTGGTTCGCTTCGAACTCCTGCCGCTGCTCGCCGCCGCCAGCGGTGGGCGGATCACCGACCCCTACGCGGCCGCGGCCGCCGCTGCAGACGAAGACGAGACGGTCACGCCAGAGGAAAAGGACTTGTAGGTCGGGAGTAATCTCGGGCACGCGATAACCGCTCTCGGGATTGAGGAAGACACTTTATGCCGCCGCTACGGTCACGGGTCACCACTGTCGGACGCAACGCAGCGGGCGCGCGCTCGCTGTGGCGCGCCACCGGAATGACAGATTCGGATTTCGGAAAACCGATCGTGGCGATCGCCAATTCCTACACGCAGTTCGTGCCCGGGCACGTCCATCTGAAAAATGTCGGCGAGATCGTCGCGGACGCCGTGCGCGCTGCGGGCGGCGTCCCCCGCGAGTTCCACACCATCGCCGTCGACGACGGAATCGCAATGGGCCACGGCGGCATGCTCTATTCGCTTCCGAGCCGCGAAATCATCGCCGATTCGGTCGAATACATGGCAAATGCGCACACGGCCGACGCGCTCGTCTGCATCTCCAACTGCGACAAGATCACGCCCGGAATGCTCAATGCGGCCATGCGGCTGAACATTCCGTCCGTCTTCGTCTCGGGCGGGCCGATGGAAGCTGGCAAGGCGGTCGTCGTCGGCGGCGTCGCGCAGGCCCCGACGGACCTCATCACCGCGATCTCGGCGAGCGCCAACGATGCGGTGTCCGAAGAAGGACTGGACGAAGTCGAGCGCAGCGCGTGCCCGACGTGCGGGTCCTGCTCCGGCATGTTCACGGCCAACTCCATGAACTGCCTCACCGAGGCGCTGGGATTGGCGCTGCCCGGCAACGGCTCGACGCTCGCCACCCACAAGGCCAGGTATGCGTTGTTCCAGCGTGCGGGCACCACCGTCGTCGAGGCGGCGCTGAAGTACTACCGCGACGAGGACGAGTCCGTTCTGCCGCGAAACATCGCCACTCCTGCCGCCTTCCGCAACGCGATGGCTCTCGACGTGGCAATGGGCGGTTCCACCAACACCGTCTTGCACACCCTGGCTGCAGCTCAGGAAGGCGAGGTCGACTTCGATCTCGACACCATCGACGCCATCAGTCGCAAGGTGCCGTGTTTGTCCAAGGTGTCCCCCAACTCCGACTATCACATGGAAGACGTCCACCGGGCCGGCGGAATTCCGGCGCTTCTCGGCGAACTCCGTCGTGCGGACCTATTGGAAACCGACGTGTCGACAGTGCACACAAAGAACTTCGACGAGTGGCTCGACACGTGGGACATTCGCTCGGGCAAGGCGTCGGACGAGGCACTGGAGCTCTTCCATGCCGCCCCTGGCGGCGTTCGCACGATCGAGCCGTTTTCGACCGAGAACCGATGGTCCTCCCTCGATACCGACGCTGCCGGCGGATGCATCCGAGACAAAGAGCATGCCTACACCGTCGAAGGTGGTCTGGTGGTGCTGCGCGGGAACATTGCCCTCGACGGCGCCATCCTCAAGACCGCGGGCATCGACGAGGAACTGTTCTCGTTCCAAGGCCCTGCGCTCGTCGTCGAGTCGCAAGAGGAAGCAGTCTCGGCGATCCTGCAGAAGAAGATCACAGCCGGCGACGTTCTGGTCGTGCGCTACGAGGGCCCCAAGGGTGGTCCGGGCATGCAGGAGATGCTGCACCCGACCGCGTTTCTCAAGGGCGCGGGGCTCGGCAAGGTGTGCGCTCTGATCACCGACGGACGCTTCTCCGGCGGAACGTCCGGGCTGTCCATCGGCCACATCTCGCCGGAAGCTGCTGCCGGTGGCGTGATCGGTCTCGTCGAGAACGGTGACCAGGTCCGCATCGACGTTGCGTCGCGCACACTCGAGATCCTCGTCGACGAGGAGACCCTCGCTGCCCGTCGGGCAAAGATGGAGGCATCCGAGCGGCCATGGCAGCCAGTGGACCGTCAGCGCACGGTCACCACTGCTCTGCGCGCGTACGCGGCGCTCGCCACCTCGGCGGACAAGGGTGCGGTCCGATACGTTCCGTGATCGGCCGTCCCATCCGAGTGGCGCGGTTGAGTGCACTACGGAGCACTTGACTGCGCCACTGGGCGGAAGGCCCCAGCCTTACTGGACCAGCGGATTCGCACCGTTGAGGAAGATCCACATGCACACGCCCCCGGCGACGCCGAGAACGAGTGCAAGGAACGACCCGAATCGCGGACGCGTCGCCCATCCCCGACGGCCGTCGAGAGCGATCTTGCCCGGACCGGTCAAAATGATCGCGGCAGCGGCGACACCGAGCACCGTTTCGTACTCGATGCCGCTCGGCGCGAAGAACTGCAAGCCTGGCTCCGCGGCCTGTTTGAAGCACCAGGCGTTGATGATCACGCTCAGCACCGCGGCGCCGGCGAACGGCGTTGCGAGACCGAGGATCAGTAACGCTCCACCGGCCGTCTCGCCGACCGCGCCGGCGATGGCCAGTAAGTTGGCCTGCTCGTAGCCGCTCTCCTCCAGCAGGGACCGGAAGCCGTCGAGTCCCGGCCCGTTCCAGATTCCGACGAGCTTCTGCAGACCGTGGACCAGGAAGATTCCACCGACGACGAGCCTGAGCACCAGTAGCCCGAGGTCGGTTGTTCCGCGGCGTGCGGGGATCTCCACCGTCTCGGTCCGCACCACAGGTTCCGGTTCTGCGGCGGCGTACGCGGGCGCCGGAGTCGACTTCATGACCTCGGTCGGCTGCTCCGAGTACCCGGCACGACTGTCCGGCGCGATCGGTTCGTCGAACTGCGAGGGCCGGAACGACGGGATCTGCTCTGTCGGATAGGTCCCCGACCCACTTCTACCGAAGTCCAGCTCGTCTTCGGTCTTCGGATGCAACTTTTCGGTCGGCTGGTCGTACGGACTCGACGCGGGCTCGTAGCCTGTGTCGGATCGTTCGGGGTCGCGAGGCTTGTCGGTCACACGTCAACACTAGAGCGAACCGAGGTCGAATCCCCTGCATTCCGGCCTGGCGCGGCGCCGAGTTGTGCGTCGCGTCGCAGAGGCTACCGGGCTCTCGAGTAACGTTTCGGGTATGAAGCTGGTGCGTGCCTCGTCCCGAACAGCAACCCTCGCGACAGTTGTTGCTATGACCACGGTCCTCGTGGCCGGCTGTGCCCGATTCGACGACTCGACCGCTTCTCCCTTCACTCCCGAGCCCTCGTTCGGCGCCGCCGAGATCGATCCCGCCGATCCGAATGCTCCGCCGACGTCCACGACTCCGAACGGCCCGACGACACCTCCAGGCCCGTGTGTCGATCTCGATCCGAACGTCATTGCTACGTGCCTCGACACCACCGGCGGGCTCGTCATGCTGCCGGACGGTGCATCTGCGTTGGTCGCCGAACGTCGCACCGGCCGCATAGTGCAGGTGGCGCAGGGCCAGTCTCCGGTCGAGATCGCGAGGGTGAACGTCGACGCCAGTGGTGACGGCGGCCTGCTCGATCTGGCCCTGTCGCCCAGCTACACCGAGGACGGTCTGATGTACGCATACATCACGACGCAATCGGACAACCGCGTCGTTCGCATCGCCGCGGGTGATACTCCGAAGGACGTACTCACCGGAATTCCGAAGAGCGCGCAGGGGAATCGCGGGGCACTCGACTTCTACAACCCGAGACAGCTGTTGGTGCTGACCGGTGACGCCGGTAACCCTGCCGCCGCAACCGATCCGACGTCCCTCGCCGGCAAGCTCCTCCGTGTCGAGTCCCTGGTTCCGTCTCAGAACGGTCCTGCCCCACAGGTTGCGCTCAGCGGCATCGGTACAGCCGGCGACGTCTGTATCGACCCGACCGGCGGAATCTGGGTTACCGATCGCACTGCCGTCGAAGATCGACTCCAACGCATCGATCCTCTCGGCGCCGTCATCTCCCCCGTCTGGACGTGGCCCGACCGACCGGGCGTCGCCGGGTGCGGGGCCGGGCCGAGTGCGGTGGCCATAGCTCTGACGAACGCCAAGGCGATGGCGGTGTTGGTCACCGACGAGAACACCGGCGCGGTCACAGCGGCACCGTCTCTTCTCGTGCAGGACCGCTACGGCCAGTTGAACGGTGCCGCGATCTCTCCCGACGGTCAGATCTGGGCAGGCACCGTCAACAAGAACGGCGAGACGCCAGGGCCCAACGACGATCGGGTCGTCAAGATCCCGGTTCCTGCGGGCGGCGGCGGCTTCGACTAGCCCCGGTGTCGCCGGCGAGCAGCGTCGCAATCATCGGTAGGACGAGCACCGTGATAGCGCCTGCCGCAACGAGTATGGATGCACTCGCGGTCGACATCTGACCGGAGTCGACGGCCACGCCGGTGACTGCGACGATCAGCGGAAGGCCCGTCGTCGCATAGAGCGCGACACGGACCTGTTCGCGCGTGCTGAACCGGCTCTGCGCGTCCCACCTCGTCGCGAAGAACACAGGCAGTCCACGTACCAGGACGAGAAGAGCCAGGAAGGCAACGAGAACACCTGGCGCAGCAACGACAGCGCTGACGTCGATCGACATGCCCGAAGTGACGAAGAAGACCGGAATCAGAAAGCCGAACGCCAGACCCCCGAGCTTCGCCTCCAATTGCTCGTCGCCGGTGGGCATCACGCGGCGCAGGATGAAGCCCGCTGCGAATGCACCGAGGATGATGTCGAGCCCGAAGACCGTCGCGATTGCGGTCAGTGTGATCAGGAGGAGAACTGTCAGACGCACTGTGGTCTGGGCAGTCGTGTCCGAGCCCCGCCGGATCACCGCGAGCAGCTTCGAGCCTTCACGCCGCAGAGCAAGCGGAACGAAGCCGACGGCGATCGCGGCAAGAACGAACAACCCTAGAATCACGATGGACTCGATATCCCCACGCGATCCCAGCAGGATCGCCATCGCGATCACTGGACCGAGTTCACCGATCGCGCCGTGATTGATCACAGTGCGTCCCAGTGCAGAACTCTGGAGACCACTGTCCTTCAGGATCGGCAGAAGTGTGCCGAGAGCTGTCGACGTCAACGCGATCGCGACAGCAATCTCAGCTGACACAGCTCCAGAACGTCCGAGCAGCAACACGGCCGCGAATGCCGCTGTGAGACTGATCAGCCACGTCACCACAGCGCGACGGCCGCCCCGTCCAGTGATCTCCGAGACGTCGATCTCGAATCCCGCGAGCAGGAACAACATTCCGAGACCGAGCTGTCGCAGTAGATCGACCTCACTGCCGTCGACTGCCCAACCGAGAACGTTAGGCCCGACGATCATGCCGAACACCAGCAGGAGAACGACTTCGGGTAGCAGCCTGCGCGGCACGAACCCGGCAAGGAGCGGCGCCAGGACAGCGATCAGCGCGATCAGAAACAGCGACGCTCCCGCCGAGGGCATGGGACTATTTCAGCTCAGCTGCAGGCAGCCAGTACGAGTTCCTTGACACGTGCTGCATCCGCTTGTCCCCGAGTCGCTTTCATGACGGCACCGACGATTGCGCCCGCGGCTTGCACCTTGCCGGCGCGAATCTTGTCGGCCACACCAGGATTGGCCGCGAGTGCCTCGTCGACAGCTGCCTGCAACTTGGTGTCGTCCTTCTCCACGACGAGTCCGCGCGCCGCCATGACAGCGGTCGGTTCGCCTTCGCCGGCAAGTACACCGTCGACGATCTGACGCGCACCGTTGTTGTTGACCTTGCCGTCGGCAACCAGGTTGGCGACCTCGGCAACCTGGGCGGGGGTGATGGCAAGTTCGGTGAGCTCGACACCTGCGATGTTCGCCTGCTGCGCAAGATAGGACACCCACCACGAGCGTGCCGCCTGAGCCGTCGCACCGGCATCGACCGTCGCAGCAACGAGTTCGAGTGCGCCCGAGTTGACCAGGTCGCGCATCTCCTCGTCGGACACTCCCCAGTCCGCCTGAATGCGGGCACGCCGGAGCCACGGGAGTTCCGGAAGCGTCGCGCGCAGTTCTTCGATCCACGCTGCGTCGGGAGCAACGGGGGCCAGATCGGGTTCGGGGAAGTACCGGTAGTCCTCCGCGGTCTCCTTCTTCCGTCCCTTGGAGGTCGTGCCGTCCACTTCCTGGAAGTGGCGAGTCTCCTGAGTGACCTCGCCGCCACTCTGCAGGACCGCTGCCTGCCGTCGCATCTCGTAGCGCACCGCCACCTCGACGCTCTTGAGCGAGTTGACGTTCTTGGTCTCGGTACGCGTTCCGAATTCGGTCGCCGTCTTCTCCATGAGCGAGACATTCGCGTCGCACCGCAGCGAACCCTGGTCCATGCGTACGTCGGACACCTCCAACGCCTTCAGCAGATCACGTAGTGCCGTCACGTATGCACGCGCGACCTCGGGTGCCCGCGCGCCGGTGCCGGTGATCGGTTTCGTCACGATCTCGACCAGCGGGACGCCTGCGCGGTTGTAGTCGAGAAGCGAATGACTTGCGCCCTCGATCCGGCCTGTGGCGCCACCGACGTGCGTCGACTTACCGGTGTCTTCTTCCATGTGTGCGCGCTCGATTTCGACGCGGAACGTGCTGCCGTCATCGAGCAGCACATCGAGGTATCCCTCGGTCGCGATCGGCTCGTCGTACTGCGAGATCTGGTAGTTCTTCGGCTGATCCGGGTAGAAGTAGTTCTTCCGCGCGAAGCGCCCCCACGGGGTGATCGAGCAGTTGAGTGCCAGACCGATGCGGATCGCGGACTCCACGGCTGCGGAGTTCACCACCGGTAGCGCGCCGGGGAGGCTCAGACAGACCGGGCACACCTGGGTGTTCGGCTCCGCGCCGAATGCCGTCGGGCAACCGCAGAACATCTTGGTCGCTGTGCCCAGCTCGACGTGGACCTCCATCCCCAACACGGGGTCGAAACGGGTCAGTACGTCGTCGTAATCGATCAGATCGACCAAGGCTGCAGTCATGCAGAGGAGTTTATGCGCTCCGAACAACGCGCGAGTAACCACGGGTGCTGGCTACGCTCTTCCGGTGACGGACACAGCGAAGCAGACGCTCTTCATGACAGTGCTCATGACGCCGGACATGGCTAATTTCTCCGGGAACGTACACGGCGGGACGATTCTGAAGTTCCTCGACCAAGTAGCGTACGCATGCGCCAGCCGATACGCCGGGGCATACGTCGTGACACTGTCGGTGGACCGGGTCGTGTTCCGTGAACCGATCCATGTGGGCGAACTCGTCACGTTCTCGGCCTCGGTCAACTACACCGGGCGAACATCGATGGAGGTCGGGATTCGCGTCGAAACCGAGAACATCCAGCGCGGAGAAACTCGACACACCAACAGTTGCTACTTCACGATGGTAGCCGTCGGCGACGACGGTAAGCCGCTCGAACTACCGCCGCTGATACCGGACACCGCTGTCGGTCGACAGCGGTTCGAGGCTGCGCGACGACGGCGTGAGCTGCGACGAGAGACCGAGATGCGCGAGTCCGAGATCCAGCAGGAAGCCAGCCGAATCTAGGGGGCTCCGCCCCCCAGTGGCACGGTTGAGTGCACCGCAGTGCACTCTTTCGTGCCACTGGGCCGAAGGCCCGAGAACACGCCCTCAGCCGAAGAACGCCGCCGCATCGACGTAGCGACTCTCGGGCACTCGCTTGAGCTGCTTGACGGCCTCCGACAGTGACACCAACCCGATCTCGGTGCCGCGCAGCGAGACCATCTTGCCGAAATCTCCTGCGTGCGCGGCATCGGCGGCGTTGACGCCGAAGCGCGTGGCGAGCACCCGGTCGTACGGCGTGGGTGTTCCACCGCGCTGGACGTGACCGAGGACCGTCGTTCGCACTTCCTTGTTGATCCGCCGCTCGATCTCCTGGCCCAGTTGGTGGGCGACGCCGGTGAACTTGACGTGGCCGAATTCGTCGATGCCGCCGTCGACCAGCGACATCGACCCTTCCTTCGGCTTTGCCCCTTCGGCGACGACGCAGATGAAGTGCGAGTCACCACGCTGGAATCGTTTGCGCACCAGATCGCAGACCTCGTCGACGTCGAACGGCTGCTCCGGAATGAGAGTCATATGAGACCCGGAAGCAAGGCCTGCGTGCAGAGCAATCCAGCCTGCGTGCCGGCCCATTACCTCGACGAGCATGACGCGCTGGTGCGATTCCGCGGTGCTGTGCAGGCGGTCGATTGCGTCCGTGGCAATGGTCAGTGCGGTATCGAAACCGAAGGTGACGTCAGTGCAGTCGATGTCGTTGTCGATGGTCTTGGGGACTCCGACGACTGGGACGCCTTCTTCCGAGAGCCAGTTGGCCGCGGTCAGCGTTCCTTCGCCGCCGATCGGGATGAGGACGTCGATCCCGTTGTCCTCGAGGGTCTCCTTGATCCGATCGAGGCCGGCGCGTAGCACCTCGGGGTTGGTCCTGGCCGTCCCCAGCATGGTTCCGCCCTTGGTCAGCAGACGGTCATTGCGATCGTCGTTGCGCAGTTGAATGCGGCGATTCTCCAACAACCCGCGCCATCCGTCCTGGAAGCCGACGACGGTCGATCCGTAGCGCGCATCCGCGGTGCGGACCACGGCCCGAATCACCGCATTGAGGCCAGGGCAGTCACCGCCGCCGGTCAAAACTCCGATGCGCAATTTTTCGCCTCTCGTCGACTCCATACCCGATACCTTAAATCTTGCCGTCTCGATGCGATGTCGGCAGCGCGAGCGCGCTCATCCCGGTGTGACGAGTCCGCTCTCGTACGCAAGCACCACGGCTTGTGCTCGGTCTCTCAGTCCGAGCTTCCCCAGAACCTTGCCCACGTGAGTCTTGACCGTCTGTTCGGCAACGAACAGTGCCCCGGCGATCTCGGTGTTCGACAGGCCCTGGGCAATCAGTTCGAGAACCTCACGTTCACGTGGAGTGAGAACTGCCAGAGTCGACGGGTGAGTACGCGGCGCGGTGCGGCGCGAAGTCACGTCGGCGATGAGTCGCCGAGTGACCGATGGAGCGAGCAGCGCCTCCCCCGCAGCGACGACGCGGACGCCCCGGATCAGTTCGTCGGCGGGTGCATCCTTGAGCATGAAACCACTCGCCCCGATGGTAAGCGCTTCGTAGACGTAGTCATCGATGTCGAACGTCGTGAGCATGAGGATCCGCACCGGCGGGTCGAGATGGGCGGACATCAGTGCACGCGCCGCCTCGAGACCGTTCATCTGCGGCATGCGGACATCCATCAGCACGACATCGGGTCGCAGCCGTTTAACCTCGGCGACGGCGGCCACGCCGTTGTCGGCGTCGCCGACCACACTGATGTCGTGCTGCGCTGCGAGCAGCGCCCCGAATCCTTGTCGAACCATTGCCTGGTCGTCTGCGATGAACACCGTGATGGCCACGGAAGAACACCCTATGCGCTTGAGGCTACGGTCCGGTGACAACCGCGGCCGATGCAGTGGACGGCAGCCGCGCGACCACCTCGAACCCCCCGTCCGAACGCGCCCTGGCATCGAGCCAGCCGGACACTCCGACAGCGCGATCTCGCATACCTGCCACGCCGTGTCCACCGGTTCCAGGTCGATGCGTCGCCACGCCGCGTTCTTGCGGACTGCCGTTGACGACCTCGAGATAGGTGACGTCGACCCCGTAGTCCAGCCGCACGTGAACATCGGTGCCCGGGGCATGGCGCGAGGCGTTCGACAAGGACTCCTGCAATATTCGATAGAGCGCCAGACCCGTTGTTGCGGAAACCATCTCCGAGCTTCCGGCTGCCGTCCAACTCAGGCGCACACCTGCGCGCGCACTGTTCTCCAGTAACGCAAGGACATCCGCAGCGCTGGGTTGAGGTGCGTCGTCGGCGGTGACTCCGTCGCTCCGTAGAACACCGAGCATTCCTCGAATTTCGTTCAGCGCCTCGCGTGCTGTAGCGCCGATGGAATCGAATTCTGCAGCAGCGGCCGGTGATACGTCCGCGATCCGATAGGGCGCACTCTGCGCCTGCACGACGACGAGAGACATGTGGTGCGCCACGACATCATGTAGATCGCGGGCGATCTTGGCTTTCTCCTCCAGGATGGTGCGACGGGCGCGCTCGAGCTCGGAGACCTCCTCCTGTTTCGCGAGTTGCCGACGCGAGAGCACGAGCCAGCGAATCAACAGCCCGAACATCACGATCGCGGGCAGCGCGACGGCCCAGCCGATGCCGTCGTCACCCGGGGTGTAGCCCAAGAACAGCAAGACCGTCGATATCCATGCGAGCCCGACGATCTGCACCGCGCAGCGCATACTGACCGCGAGCAGGAGCGCAAGCAATACGATGATGTGGGTGACCTGCCAGGGGTAGTCGTAGCCTGGTACGCGATCGAACGCGACTGGGATGACGACGGCCGACCCAGCTGAAATCGCCCATCCGAGAGCGGGATTGGCGCGCACGAGTACGAACGGGAATACCGCAAGGGCGGCAACTACCGGCATGATCAGGGCCGGCACGTCGTGCGTGAGTTGGAGCGTAGGCAACGCGATCGAGTACAGAATCGCAGTCACAACGACGATCGCCACATCGACACCGCGACCAGGGGGAAGCGCAGCGAGGGCGCGCCGTACAGCTCCCGGCTGCTCGGTCCGGAGTGCCTTGCTCTTGGACGACCGTCTGATACCCACACGAAGAACTGTAGGAACTTCAGGGCGAAAAGTCGTCATACCTCGGAGTGAGATCGCTCCGCTACCCCAGTCGTAGACACCGTCGTCAGCGGTACCGCGAAGGCACCCGAAATGGGCACCGTAGACCGATTACCTGCTTCGGAGTTACTACTTAACGTCGGCCACCATGAGAAACAGAGCAGGAACACGCACTGCGCAGATCTGCATCGGGCTACTCGGAACAGGCGCCATGCTCGGGATCGGCTCTGTGAGCGCGCCGCCGTCAGCAGGAGCCGACATTCCCCTCACCCGCGCGTCCCAGGCCGATCGGGCCCTCGACGCTGTGGCGACCGAACGTGGCGATCGGGCGCGTACTGCGATCCCCACCGCGTTCACGGAGCGCTTCTACACCCCCGTGCTCGAGCACGGAGTTCTGGTGAATCCGACCGGCGACTGTTCCTCGCCGATCCCACTTCCGTCCGAATTCGACGTCGCATGCAGAGCACACGATCTGGGCTACGACCTGCTCCGTTTCGCCGGAGGCTCCGGCACGACGGAAGCAGCACGGCGAGATCTCGACTCCCGACTCGGCGAGACAATGAATGCGAGCTGCGCCGGCCGCCCCGAGGGAGAAGCCCGTGCGTCGTGCAGCATGATGGCCGACATTGCCTCCGGTGCAGTCGAGTTCAACTCCTGGCGCCAGCACTACGGCGTCCCCGATCCCGAACCTGCACTTCCCTTCCTGTTCATCGGCATCACAGCGGGAACCCTTGCGGTCGCGGCGTCTACCGCGTCGGTGCTCGCGTCGCTCCGAGTGCGAGAGGTGACGGCATGAGCGCTCAGGTTCTCGACTCTCCCGCCGCGCGCCGATACCAGAGCCCACTACCGCGGCGAATCGCTGTACCACGCACCACCACAACGGTTCTGGTTGCAGCCGCAGTCATCGCATCGCTCGCACCGTCACTGTTGCCGAGGTCGTCGTTGACGCAGGCGATCGTCACCGGTGTGGCCGCGTCGCTCGGCCTTGCACTCTCGGCGATCCTCTTCCGTGTGGCGAACCGAGTGTCGACGCCGTCCATACACCCACGCACGCGCCTGATTGCACTTGCCGGAGGCACGGTCGCAATCCTTGCCGCAGCGATGCTCGACGCCCGCTGGCAGAACGGCCTCCGCGCAGCCATGGCGAGCGAGCCGACCTCGCCGATGCATTGGATCGAAGTGCTGTACGGCTCGATTTCGATCTGTGCAATTCTGGTGGTGATCTGTGTCGGATTCGCACGAGGTACATGCAGGCTAGGTCGGACCAAAACTGCTGTGCTGTTAATCGTTTCGGGACTTTCGGGCTATTTCTTTGTGCTGCCTGCGACATGGTCTGCGTTCGCAACGCAGTCGGCTTCGGCCGATGCGTCGATGGACACTTCGCTGTCGCTTCCACAATCGTCCGGCAGGTCGGGTAGTCGCGACTCGCTGATCGATTGGAACAGCTTGGGACGAGAGGGAAGAAAATTCGTAACCGGCGGTGACGACGGCTCGGCGGTCCGAACCTATGTTGCACTCGACGCCGACCCGGTGTTGCTCACACGCGCCCGGATAGCCGTGGACGAGCTCCAGCGTTCCGGGGGATTCGCGAAATCACATGTCGTGGTGGCTATCCCGACGGGTTCGGGATGGGTCGACGAGAACGCGGTGACGGGTATCGAGGATCGATTCGACGGCGACGTCGCGACAGTGGCACTCCAGTACTCGCACCAGCCGAGCTGGGTGACGTTCCTGTTCGCCAAGTCCGAGGCCACCGAAGCCGCACACGCTGTGCTAGATGCAGTGCGAACCCGGATAGCGGAACTACCGGCGACCGCCCGACCCGATCTGTACGTCTACGGCCAAAGTCTCGGCTCGATCGGCGGTAGCGCTGCAGTGGCTGAAGATCGGGCCGCGATCTGCGGCACACTGTGGGCCGGCCCACCGGCCGGGGAGGTCGAAACGGGTGCGGCGGTCGTGCTCGCCAACTCATCCGATCCAGTCGTCCGGTGGTCCACCGATCTGCTCACCGCACCACCGAATCTCGACGGCGTTCGCGTCGATGCTCCCATGCCGCAGTGGATTCCGGTGATCAGCTACCTGCAGACCACTGTCGACATGGTCTCCGCATTGGATGCGCCGGACGGACACGGGCACAGATACGGCGAAGATCAGGGCGCACTCTTGCCGAACTGCTAGTTCGTGAGCCCCATTCGTGAACTCAGCCAGTCCACTTCGACTTCCAAAGCCGGAGCCCACACGTCCATCGAGTGGCCGCCGGGGAGTTCCCGATAGTGTGCCTCCATTCCCGAGGCAACCGCGCTGTCGTACGCATGCAGTACCTGCGGCCGGAACTCGCTGTCCTCGCTGCCTGCAACGAATGCCCCTCCTGTCGCCGGAAAGTTGCGATTCGCCATCACCTGGAGTGGGGCGACCGCGTCGAATCGCTTCTCCGACGCCTCCGAGTCGTCGCCGAATGCAGCGGTGACGGACTCTGCGTGCGTCCCACGGCGTGGCTCGTCTTCTCCCGAGATATCGAGAAACGTGGGATACACCATGGGCGCGAGTACTGCGGTTTGCAGGGCGCAGGTACCGCCGTACGAGTAGCCGCCGATCGCCCACGAGTTCGGATCCTCGGACACCTGCAGGTGCGACTTGGCCCACGCGGGTACATCGACGGACAAGTAGGTGAACGCGTTCCCGAGATCGGAATCCATACACATCGGATTCGCCTCGGTATCGCCGAGGCCGTCCGCGACGACCACCACCGGCGCCAGCCCGTCGTGGGCTGCCGCGTAGGTATCCATGGTTCGGGCCAGATGCCCACCCTGGAACCAGTCGACCACGTGTCCCGGCTGACCGGTCAGCAGCACGAGAACCGGTAGTG
Organism: Rhodococcus sp. FG69; assembly: GCF_057808915.1. Classification (NCBI taxonomy): domain Bacteria; kingdom Bacillati; phylum Actinomycetota; class Actinomycetes; order Mycobacteriales; family Nocardiaceae; genus Rhodococcus; species Rhodococcus sp. FG69. The sequence goes on from NZ_JBMDIX010000019.1 coordinate 111,461, forward strand.
GTGCGTGCGTGTCGACCGAGTAGGCCGGTGGGAGGTAGATCGACGCCGGGCGCGCCCGGAAACCGGACACCACACCCGGTATGTCGGCTTCGATGACCTTCCCGGCGGCCGGCAGGGTGGCGGGCGGATGCCCGAGCGCCGCTGCCGCCGTCGGGTATCCCAGAACGTTCGCGTTCAGTTGAGCCGCGAACGCGGCAACCGTCACCGCGACGGCCACTACACCGACTACCCGGCGCCGTCGGTACACGATCCAGCACACGATCGCCGCTACGGCCACGACCGTCAGCACGAGCGGCGCCGATCCGTCGATCCGCACGTGCGCCAGGTCCACCAGCGCGCCGTGCATCCAGTCGAACACGAAAGGTCTACTTCAGCGGGCCGCGAGCTGCTTCGAAGGCTGCGCCGACGCGGTACAGACGATCGTCGGCGAACGCAGGTGCCATGATCTGAAGCCCGACCGGAAGCCCGTCCTCCACAGCGATTCCCGACGGCACCGAGATAGCGCAATGCCCCGCCAGGTTGGTCGGAAGTGTGCATAGGTCGTTGAGGTACATTGCGATCGGATCGTCGACCTTGTCTCCCAACGGAAATGCAGTTGTCGGTGTCGTCGGCGAGACCAGAACGTCCACCTGCTCGTACGCTTTGTCGAAATCACGCGCGATGAGCGTGCGCACCTTGAGCGCCTGGCCGTAGTACTCGTCGTAGTAGCCGGCGGACAACGCATACGTGCCGATCATGATGCGGCGCTTGACTTCTGCACCGAATCCTTCTGCGCGCGTGATTGCCATGACCTGCTCGGCGCTGTGCTTGCCGTCGTCGCCGGCACGAGCGCCGTATCGCATTCCGTCGAATCGGGCGAGGTTGGACGACACCTCGGACGGCAGAATCAGGTAGTACGCCGCGAGTGCGTGCACGAAATTGGGGCACGAGACCTCGACGACCTCGGCCCCGAGGGAAGTCAGCGTTGCCACCGCAGCGTCGAACGAGCCGATCACGCCGGCCTGATAGCTGTCGGAATGCAGTTCCCTTACGACGCCGACGCGCACACCTTTTAAGTCTCCGCCTGCGCCTGCGCGGGCCGCCTCGACCACCGACGCGACCGAGGTGTCCACCGATGTGGAGTCTCGCGGGTCGTGGCCTGCGATGACCTCGTGCAGCAACGCAGTGTCGAGGACGGTACGACCGCACGGTCCACCCTGGTCCAGCGACGACGCGCAGGCAATGAGCCCGTAGCGCGACACCGTGCCGTACGTCGGTTTCGTTCCGACGGTCCCCGTCAGCGCGGCGGGCTGACGGATCGATCCGCCGGTGTCGGTGCCGATGGCAAGCGGAGCCTGATGCGATGCGAGCGCAGCCGCGCTTCCACCGCCGGAACCGCCAGGGATCCGGGTGGTGTCCCACGGGTTCTTCGTCGGCCCGTACGCGGAGTTCTCCGTGGACGAGCCCATCGCGAACTCGTCCATGTTGGTCTTGCCGAGCATCGGGATTCCGGCTGCCCGCAGCCTGTTCGTCACCGCTGCGTCGTACGGAGACATCCACCCCTCGAGCATCTTCGACCCACAGGTGGTCGGCATGTCCGTGGTGGTGAATACGTCCTTCAGCGCGAGCGGTACCCCGGCAAGCGGCGAGGCGGGCGCGTCACCCGCTGCTCGCCGGGCATCGACCTCGCGCGCCGCAGCCAACGCGTTCGAGCCGCTGACGTGCAGAAAAGCATGAATATCCGTATCGACGGTATCGATGCGATCCAAGTGGGCCTGGGTGACCTCGACAGCGGACACGTCGCCGGAATGGATGCGCGTCGCGAGATCGGATGCGTCGAGCGCGGTCAGATCGGTCATTCGCTCTCTCCCAGAATTTGCGGCACTGCGAAACGGTCTTCCTCGGCGTTCGGGGCGCCGGAGAGCGCTTGCTGCGGAGTCAGCCCCGGCACGATCACGTCCGGTCGCGTCACGTTGGTGATGGCGCTGGGATTCGCCGTCGGTGGCACATCGTCAGCAGCGACTTCCGCGACCGCCTTCACGTGGTGGAGGATCGAATCCAGCTGGCCGGCAAACTCGTCCAGCTCGGCTTCACTGAGAGCCAGCCGAGACAGCCGGGCGAGGTGAGCCACCTCGTCGCGGGAGATATCAGGCACCGCGTAGACCCCTTTCACACATGTATCGATGCAGCCGCACAGGTACGCGACCCGTGCAAGCCTAATGGCCGCACCGAGCGAGGCACCATCCAGCGGTCCCAAAGCCAACCAGAGGCCCCAAAGCTCCGTGGCGAGATGTCATAAAGGTCACGTGCGGCGCTGCGACTGCGAATACCTGGCCTCACAATGCAAGGATGGCTCGCGGCGCTCGCACACACGAGCGCCGAACGGACCCATGCCAGCGAAAGGGAGCACCATGTCGTATCTGCTCCGAGTACAGCTCCCTGATCGCCCTGGCTCCCTCGGGTCACTCGCCGTGGCCCTCGGTTCGGTCGGCGCCGACATCTTGTCGCTGGACGTGATCGAGCGTGGCGACGGCTACGCGGTGGACGACCTGGTCGTCGACGTCGCGCCAGGCGCGCTTCCCGACACTCTCATCACTGCTGCGGAGAATCTGCACGATGTTCGTGTCGACTCCATTCGGCCCTACACCGGCGTCCTCGACACCCATCGCGAGCTCGAACTGATCGACCGAGTCGCGGCTGCGTCGGACGATCGCCTGCAGGTACTCGTCGACGGCGCGCCGCGCGTGCTCAGAGTGGGATGGTCCGTGGTGGTTGCCACCGGCCGTCAGGGTGCGTACCGCGTGGTCGGAAGCTCCGGGGCACCCGAGACCCACGCGACGGACATGCCATGGATGCCACTCGCACAACCGTCCGCACTCGACGGCGAAGCCGACTGGGTTCCGCAGGTCTGGCGTGACATGGATACAAAGATTGCGGCCGCTCCGCTCGGGTCCACCGGCACGGTACTGATGCTCGGACGCCCTGGCGGGCCGGATTTTCGGCCGTCCGAGGTGGCGCGACTCGGCTACCTCGCCGGAATCGTCGCCACCGTCCTCGGCTGACCTACCCGGTCTCGTCCTTCCCGTCCGGCACCGGTTCTTCGGCAGCGGGCCGAACAGCATCCGGTCGAACAGCATCGGGACCCTCGGTGAGCAGAAGCGTGAACCCGTCTTCGTCCAGGACCTGCACCCCGAGTTCGACGGCCTTGTCGTGCTTGCTGCCCGGAGACTCTCCGACTACGACGAACGCGGTCTTCTTCGACACCGACCCCGCGGCCTTGCCGCCGCGCACGAGGATCGCTTCCTTTGCTTGATCGCGTGAGTAGTTCTCGAGCGATCCGGTGACGACGATCGACATGCCTTCCAGGTTGCGATCGATGGACTCGTCGCGCTCGTCCTCCATCCGCACTCCAGCGGCGCGCCATTTCTCGACGATAGTGCGATGCCACGGAACGCCGAACCACTCGGCGACCGCTTTCGCAATGGTGCCGCCGACGCCGTCCACCGCGGCGAGCTCCTCCTCGGATGCACTCTCGATGGCTTCGAGGCTGCCGAACTCGCTCGCCAGAGCCCTGCCCGCCGACGGACCGACGTGCCGGATGGACAAGCTCACCAGAACTCGCCACAGTGGCCGGTTTTTCGCCTTGTGCAGGTTGTCGAGCAATCTCCGACCGTTCGCGGACAACGCTCCTGCCTTGGTGCGGAAAATCGACGTCTTCAGCAGGTCTTCTTCGGTGAGCGAGAAAATGTCACCCTCGTCCAGAACGACCTCGGCCTGGAGGAGGTCCGTGGCAGCTTCGTAACCGAGGCCCTCGATATCGAATCGCCCTCGCTCGGCCACGAAGAACAATCGTTCGCGTCGCTGGCCGGGGCAGAACTGCGAGTTGGGACACCGAAGGTCGGCGTCGCCCTCTTTCGCCGGTGCGAGTGTGGTTCCACACTCGGGGCAATCGACGGGCATGACGAACTCGGTCTCGTCGCCGGTACGGACGTCGACGACGGGCCCCAGCACTTCCGGGATCACCTCACCCGCTTTGCGAATGGTGACGATGTCACCGATCAACACACCTTTGCGTTTGACCTCGGAACCGTTGTGCAGGGTGGCCAGAGACACTGTCGATCCGGCGACCAAGACGGGTTCCATGTACGCAAACGGCGTGACGCGGCCCGTCCTGCCGACGCTGACCCGAATATCGAGGAGTCTGGTGGTCACCTCCTCGGGCGGGTACTTGTATGCGATAGCCCACCTCGGGGCCCGCGAGGTGGTTCCGAGCCGTCGGTGCAGCGACATCTCGTCGATCTTGACGACGAGACCGTCGACCTCGTGTTCCACATCATGTCGGTGCTCGTCCCAGTACGCGACGTTCTCGACCACAGCCTCGATTCCCGTGACCCTGACGGTGTGCGAGGACACCGGAAGACCCCACGCCTTCAGCGCCTCGTAGGCGTGCAGCTGCGAATCCGGCGCGAATCCCTCCATGCGCCCGAACCCGTGGCAGATCATTCCCAGACGTCGCTTCGCCGTCACCGCCGGATTCTTCTGCCGTAACGAGCCTGCGGCAGAGTTGCGGGGGTTGGCAAACGGGGCTTTGCCTTCTTCGACGAGAGCAGCATTGAGGGCTTGAAAGTCCTCCAACCGGAAGAACACCTCGCCTCGCACTTCGAGCAGTGCGGGGATCGGGTAGTCGGCGCTCTCTTCGAGCGTGTCCGGTATATCGGAGATGGTACGAGCATTGAGTGTGACGTCCTCGCCGGTCCGGCCGTCGCCTCGGGTTGCCCCGCGAACGAGCTTCCCGTTCTCGTACACCAGATTGAGCGCCACGCCATCGATCTTGACCTCGCACAGGTAGTGCAAGTCGGGGCCGGTTTCGGCTTCCACCCGTTTGGCCCATGCCCGCAGCTCGTCGTGGTCGAAGACGTTGTCGAGACTGAGCATTCGCTCGAGGTGATCGACCGCGGTGAATTCGGTGGCGAACCCTCCTCCGACCAGTTGCGTCGGCGAGTCGGCCGTGCGGAGTTCGGGGTGGCTGTCTTCCAGATCGTTCAGTTCGCGCAGCAACCCGTCGAACTCTCCGTCGGAGACTATCGGCGAATCGCGGACGTAGTAGCGAAACTGATGACCACGAACATCCTCGGCCAGCTTCTGCCACCGATCCCGATCCTCGCTCGATGCGGGAGTTCCCTGCGCAGCGGGACCGGTCTCGTCGGTCGTAGCGGGCTCACTCGTCACAGGCACAGTCGGTTCGTCCACACCTCGAAGATTAACGGAACCCACCGACACTTCGAGCGGCCCTACAGCGAATCAGGTGCATCCTGAAAAGCGTCTGCGACGTTGCCGGCAAGCTCCAGGGCATGCCTGGACCATTCCGGCGTCGCACCTGCCAACCCGCACGAAGGAGTGACCGATACCTGCGTCGCCAGAATGGACCTCGGGAATCCGAGACGGTCGACGAGAGTCAACGCAGGTGCTGCCACCTCGCGCCATGTCGGGATCCGCTCCGGGGCGACCGCGGGCACGAGGCCGAGTAGAAGTGTCTTGCCCGCCTGCAGAAATTCCCCCACGGCGTCGAGATCGCCGGCGGTGAGAAGCGCGACGTCGATGGCTGCGGCGTCGGCGCTGCTCCGGCGGATCAGCGCCAGGGGTACGTCGGCGCCACAGCAGTGGACGACGGTAGGAGCCCCGACGCCGACGATGACCGAGTCCAACAATTCGAGAGCCTCGGGTTCGGGAACTGCCCGCACCGGATCGAGTCTGGTCACTCCGGACAGCGAACCCGCCAGCACGGCAGGCAAACTCGGCTCGTCGAGTTGCACGACGATGTCGACACCCAGCCTCGAACGCAGCTCGGCACAGTGCTGCCGGAGGCCTTCGGCGAGCGAACCCGCGAAATCTCGAACTGCACCGCGATCGGTGAGGACACGGTGCGCACTGCGAAGTTCCACCTGAGCCGCCATCGTGTACGGCCCGGCGGCTTGCACCTTGAGTACGCGATGGGTCGCCGCGAACCCACCGGTCTCCCACAGCTCCTCGAGCACGTCGAGGTCGAAGTGCAACAGATCCTCGGCTCGACGACCTGCAAGCGACTTACGTTGAGCTACACGGTAACCCGAGGTACGGACGTCAAGTTCGATGTCCACCATCAGGGCGCCGGTGCGGCCGATCGTATCGGCGCCGAGTCCGCGTGCGGGCAGTTCGACCACATGCGGGAGTGCGGGCAGCTCGCCCAGGACGATCGATGCGGCCTCTCGGACGTCGGTACCCGGCCACGAGCCGAGGCCCGTTGTGAGCGCGCCGAAGACGTTACCGCTCACTCGTTCTCGGAACGAGTGCCGGCGATCGTGGAGCTACCGATGACGATGTCGCCGTGCATATCCCGGCGGTACAGAACTGCAGCCTGGCCCTTGGCGACGCCGGTGAGCGGGCTACGGAGCGTGATGTCCATGCCGCCGTCCGCAGTTGCCTCGGCGACGGCTTCGGTCATACCTCCGTGCGCACGCACCTGGACGACGCATTCGATCGGCCCGACCGGTGCGGAACCTTCGGTCCAGACCGCCCGATCCCCCCGGATGCCCCACACATCGAGCCGCGTCGCCGATCCGACGATGACCGTGCCGCTCTCGGGTTCGATGGCGGTCACGTAGCGCGGCTTGCCGTCCACGGCGGGTCCCCCGACACCGAGGCCCTTGCGCTGCCCGATGGTGAAGCCGTGCACACCTTCGTGGTCTGCGAGTTCGGCGCCGGTGTCGGCGTCGACGACCTTTCCTGGGCGGATACCGATCTTGGCGCCGAGGAACGCTCGGGTGTCGCCAGAGGGAATGAAGCAGATGTCGTGACTGTCCGGCTTGTCGGCGACGGCAAGTCCACGCTCGGCCGCCTCCTCGCGGATCTCCGACTTCGGGGTGTCGCCGATGGGGAACAACGCGCGTGAGAGCTGACTCTGCGTCAGGACCGCGAGCACATACGACTGATCCTTGTCAGCATCCACAGCCCGACGAAGAACACCGTCGTGCAGCTGCGCGTAGTGACCGGTTGCCACAGCGTCGAACCCGAGCGCCAACGCTCGATCCGCGAGCGCAGAGAACTTGATCTTCTCGTTGCAGCGGAGGCACGGATTCGGGGTCTGCCCAGCCGCGTAGGACTCGACGAAATCGTCGATGACGTCTTCCTTGAAACGGTCGGCGAAGTCCCATACGTAGAACGGGATGCCGAGCACGTCCGCAGCGCGGCGCGCGTCACCTGCATCTTCCTTGGAGCAGCATCCACGGGATCCGGTTCTCAACGTTCCGGGCTCAGCAGACAACGCGAGGTGAACACCGACGACGTCGTGCCCTTCGTCGACGGCCCGAGCCGCCGCAACGGCCGAATCCACTCCGCCGCTCATCGCAGCCAGTACACGCATCAGCGTTGTCCTCCCCGAGCTCCTACGCTCGCCAATCCCGCAGCGCGGGCACGTTCGATTACTTGCGGCAACGCGGCCAGCAGTGCGTCCACATCCGCATCCGTGGATTGCGGCCCCATCGAGAAACGCAGCGAACCGCGGGCGGTCGAGGGATCTGCACCCATTGCGATCAAGACATGACTTGCGCTGGCGACGCCGGCGGTACACGCCGAACCTGTCGAGCATTCTATCCCTGCCGCATCGAGCAGCATCAGCAGGGAATCGCCCTCGCAGCCGGGAAAGGTGAAGTGCGCGATGCCGGGTAGTCGGCCATCGCCCGACGCTCCGTTGACGACCACCTCGGGGTCGAGCGCTCGAATACCGGCGATCATCTTGTCGCGCAGCCGAGCCAGCTCGGCGCGGCGAGACTCCAGCTCGCCGACCGTTTCCTTCAGGGCCGCAGCCATGGCCACGACCGACGCCGTGTCGTGGGTTCCGGAACGGACATCGCGTTCGTGTCCGCCGCCGTGCAACAACGGCACGCACGGCACGGTCCGCCCGAGCAGGAGCGCACCGACTCCTTGCGGTCCCCCGAACTTGTGTGCCGCGATACTTATCGCGGACAGCCCGCTGGCGGCGAAGTCGACCTTCAGGTGGGGAACAGCCTGGATCGCGTCGCTATGTATCGGAATGTCGTAGTCACGGGCCACAGCGGCGAGTTCGACGATCGGCATGATCGTGCCGACCTCGTTGTTGGCCCACATGATGGTGATCAGGGCGGTCTCGTGCCCGTGGGCAGCAAGTTCCGATCGAAGTGTGTCGGGATGCACGCGCCCGGTCGAGTCCACGGCAAGCCAGGTGACCTCGGCACCTTCGTGCTCGACGAGCCACTCGACCGCGTCGAGGACGGCGTGGTGCTCGACCGAACTTGCGATGATTCTTCTGCGGAGCGGATCTGCATCGCGCCGGGCCGCGAAAATCCCCTTGACCGCGAGATTGTCACTTTCCGTGCCGCCTGAGGTGAAGATCACCTCGGACGGTCGTGCGCCGAGGTCGGCCGCGATCGATTCGCGCGATTCTTCGACACGTCGTCGCGCCGCACGCCCCGAACTGTGGAGGGAGGACGCATTCCCTACCGTGCCGAAGACGGCGGTCATCGCCTCGATTGCGGCGGGCGAGATGGGCGTCGTAGCAGCGTGGTCGAGGTACACCGGTGCATTCGGGGGGTGGGAAGCAGCCGAACTGCGGGCAGAGGGCATAACGCCTCCCAGGATAGCCGGTCACGGAGGGTCCCCTGCGCACCGAAAGCCGCGCGGTCAGCGCCCTGTAGGTAACCGAGTCTCCTCGAGGACCTCCAACTCGACGACGGCGTGCACATCCGGGTCGCTCTGCTCGCCGGATCTGGCCGCACTCTCGCATCGACGGGCCAAGTCGCGCCGATCGGTCCCCGGAGCCTCCGGTGCCACCAGTTCGACATGCGCGACGACGCCCTTCAACCGGAAGATTCGGCCGATGGACTGCCCGATCGTCTCGTCGCCGACGAAGCAGGTCGCAGTGGTCTGTGCGTGGTCGGCGTCGACGTACCGCAGCCGAACCGGCTGCACCCATGTCTCGGTGTCGACAGCCGCCTGGAACATCGCCGGCCGGAACGATCCGTACGCCTTGCCGCACCACGTTGTCGCCTCGGGGAACACCACTACGGTGCCACCGGCGCGGAGCCGGTCGGCGACCTGATCGACAGTGCCGGGAAGAGACCGGAGGTTCCTGCGGTGGATCGGCAGGACCTTCATCGCCCGCGCCAGCAATCCGAGTACCGGCCAGTCGACCAGATCACCTCGTGCGACGAAGGTCGCGGGCCGGAGCGCGGTGAGCACGAGTACATCGGTCCAGGAGACGTGTCCGGCTACCAGCAGCGCGCTCCCTTCGGTTCGTGAGCGTTCTCGCGCCGACCGCAGATCGTTCACGACCAGGCCGATTCCCACTGCGAACAGCAAGAGGCGTGCGCCGAACTTGGTGACCTGCCTGCGACAGCGCGGTGACACCACTCCCACCACGATCAAAATCGGGAGCAAAGCGAATGCGAATATCGCGACCAGCACCCGGAGTACGACGAATACGCCGGCGACAGCCTCCGATTCACGTGCGATACATCCTGTCCCACATGGGCTCGACGGCATCCATGCGTGATCGATGTCGGGTTCGACGATCTTTGCCGGCGTGGACCCGCTCATGCTTTCGTCTCGTACGTCAGAGCCGCGCTACGGAGCCGGTCGAGGTAGCGGGTGTTGGCTTGGTGCAGACCGAGCAGCGCGACGAAGTCGGCGACGCCGAAGTCCGGGTCGTGTGCCGGTTCTCCGCAGATGACCGCGTTGAGGCGTAGGTACCCTCGCAGCAGCGGCGGCATGGACGGACGGGCTGGCGGCGCGATCTCGTCGAGCGATCGCCCGTCGACTACTACCGGGTTGATCGGGACGGCGCGCTTGTCCGCAGCTGATCCGTGCTTCGCGAGGAGGAAATCTCGAACGCCGCGCACGTTCGCGCCCGGCAATTCTGCGGGGGTTGCCTGCATCGGGACCGAGACACAACCCATGACCCATTCGAGGCCGGTGACTTCGAGGTAGTGCAGGATACCGGCCCACATCAGACCGAGAACAGATCCTGACCGGTGGTCGGGATGGACCACCGCTCGGCCCATCTCGACGACGCGAGAGGACGCCGGGTCGAGGGCGGAGAGGTCGAATTCCGTTGCTGTGTAGTAGCCCCCGGCTGCGACAGCGGCGTCGGGTGGAAGCATCCGATAGCACCCGACGAAGTCGTCGGTCTCGTTGTCGCGGACGAGAAGGTGGTCGCAGTAGTAGTCGAAGCGATCGGAGTCGCGTCCATCGGCGGCGCTGGGCAATGCGAATCCGGGCTCGGAGGAGAACACGTCGAATCGAAGTCGCTGCGCGGCCTCGCGGTGGGCGATGTCGGTGGACAGGACGAGTGAGTACCTGTCGGTGCCGGGAGCGGAGCCTGCGGAGTGACCCAACAGGGCGGGAGCGGAGCCTGCGGAGTG